>JAHHJQ010000148.1 GCA_018680005.1 Bacteroidia bacterium
TGGACAATGCGTTTTCTCCTGATGGCTACTATACCGAAGGTCCATATTATCAGCGCTATGCCATGACGCCATTTATGATGTTTGGGCAAGCCATAGAGAATAACCTTCCGGATTTGAAGATCTTTGAATATAGGGAAGGCCTTTTAAGAAAAGCGATTTATGCATTGGTGCATCAATCCAACACTGAAGGAGAATTTTTCCCGATCAATGATGCTCAGAAAGGCATGTCCATCAAATCCCCTTCTGTCATCACTGCGGTCAACATAGGATACGGATTGAATGCGGATTCTCAATTGCTTGATATTGCAGCACTCCAGGGTACGGTATTATTGGATCAAAATGGATTTGCCCTTTCTCAGGGTATGGCCGATGGTGATTATCCAAGATTTGATAAAAAATCTATTCAGCTCCGGGATGGTGCACAAGGCGATCAAGGAGCACTTTCCATATTGCGTGCTCAAAAAAATGGATATGAAGTATCACTGATATTTAAAGCTACTGCACAAGGATTGGGACATGGGCATTATGATAAATTATCCTATCTTATTTATGACGATTCCGATGAGGTGCTTCAGGATTATGGTGCTGCAAGATGGGTCAATATAGACCAAAAAGCCGGAGGGCGCTATTTGCCTGAAAATACATCCTGGGCAAAACAGACTATTGCACATAATGCATTGGTCGTTGATCAGCAATCACATTTTGGGGGTAAGTACGAGATTGCGGTTGACAAACATTCCGAACCATTCTTCTATGATTTTTCTAACCCTGATTTCAGTATTTCAAGTGCCAAGGAGTTACAGGCCTATCCGGATGTAAAAATGCATAGAACGGTTGTACTTTTCAATGATGATGAATTTGTAAAGCCAGTGGCAATTGATATAATGTCAGTGCACAGTAACGCCAACCATCAATATGACCTGGCATTTCAATATGCAGAACAGTTGATGCAAGTAAATGGAGCAATCAATACTTTACCAGTTCCTGGAGTCATGGGCAATGACCATGGCTACCAACATGTGTATAAGGAAGGTACAGTAGCGAATGATTCAGATAATTTTACCTTCACGTGGTTTAAGGATCTAAAGTTTTACACGCTGACAACGCTTGCAGAAAATAGGGACGAATTTATCCTGGCAAGAATTGGGGCCAATGATCCAAACTTTAATTTAAGAAAGGACGGGATATTAATTCATAGGAAACCTCAGGCAAGTGATGCTTTATTTATTTCTGTAATAGAATCGCACGGCGTTTATAGTCCGGTTTCTGAGATACCCATACAACCATATAGTCAAGTAAAAGCCATCCGGAAATTATTTCATTCCTACGCTTATACCGCCTTGGAGCTAGAATCAAATAGCGGCAAAAAATGGCAATTAATTGTAGCGAACGAGAATAATGACAAAGCATTTGATCACAGTCTTGAAATAAATGATGAATTAGTTAAATGGCAAGGGCCATATAAAATGATAAAAGAATAAAATGGAAAGATTTAGCCAAAAATATATCCTAACCGATAATATGGAATGGGAAGATCTCGGAGGAGGTGTCTCCAGAAAATTTTTAGGATATGACAATCAGATCATGATGGTGTTGGTAAAGTTTGAGAAAGATGCTCTCGGATCACCACATGCACACTTTCATACTCAAGCAACCTACTGTGTGTCTGGAAAATTTGAGTTTGAGATTGATGGAGAAAAGCAAATCGTCAAAGGAGGTGATGGCGTATATATCGAGCCAAATTTGGTTCATAGCGCACTTTGCCTGGAAGAGGGAATGTTGATAGATACTTTCAGTCCGGTTAGGGAAGACTTCCTTGATGGATCAGGAGTGGCATATTTCGGAGATAAGAATTAATTAAATAAAAAATAACTGATGAAACTTAAAGGCCTCAGATGGTGGGTTATTGCCCTGATTGCTGCAGCAACAGTAATCAACTATATAGATCGTCAATCACTTGGCGTGCTTTGGGCTGATATTGCGCCAGAACTATTTCCAGAAAACTCTGAAGATGAACGAAAGGCTATTTACGCTACGATTTCAGTAATATTTGTTTTCTCGTATGCCTTTGGTCAAGCAATTTTTGGTAAAATATTTGATTGGGTCGGGACGCGAATGGGATTTGCAATATCTATAGGTGTATGGTCCATAGCCACCGCACTTCACGCTCTCGCCCAAGGGTTGCTAAGTTTCGGACTATTTCGCAGTCTACTAGGGATCGCCGAGGCAGGAAACTGGCCAGGCGCAGCCAAAGCAAATGCAGAATGGTTTCCTTCTAATGAAAGGGCATTTGCTCAGGGATTATTCAATTCGGGAGCAGCTATAGGGGGAATTATTGCAATTCCAATGGTCGCCTTTCTTACAATATACTTTAGTTGGCAAATGATATTCGTCATCGTTGGTCTTGTAGGTCTTCTATGGTTGATTCCATGGATGTATTTAGTGAAATCACCTCCTAAGTCTCATCCATGGATTTCAGAAAGTGAAAGAGCGTATATCCTTAGTGGTCAACAGATTCTGGATGAAGATCATGATTATGAATCTGATTATAACCCAACTACTAGGGAATTATTAAGACATAAGGAAAGCTGGGGTGTCATCATAGCATCTGCTGTCATCGATCCCATTTGGTGGTTGTTCGTCTTTTGGATTCCGATATATCTTTCTGAGGTCTATGGCATGGATGTCAAGACCATTGGGATTTATGGCTGGGTTCCATATGTAGGTGCGATGTTCGGTGCCTGGTTTGGAGGCCTATTAGCGCAAAACAGAATTAAAGCGGGATGGACAGTTGATAAAACTCGAAAACTGGTCATTTACTTAGGTTGCTTTATTATGCTTCCATCTCTGCTTGCCATGTCGAGCCCAGGTGGGCCGGTCACTGCTGTACTTCTAATGGCTGTAATTCTGTTTGGCTTTCAGACGGCTATTGGTAATGTGCAGACATTACCAAGCGATATGTTTAGTAAGAAAACGGTAGGATCCTTAGCGGGATACTCAGGAATGGCGGCCAAACTAGCAGCTGCGGGACTTACTTATCTTATCCCCTGGCTAACTTCAGGTGGCAACTATACTCCAGCTTTTGTTATCGGAGCAGCATTAGCCTTGATAGCGATGATTAGTATTTGGCTCTTGTGTCCAAAAATTGAGCCTCTGAAACCGAAAGGTATATGAGATAATATTTGTGAAAACTGAAATATACTATACTGGATCGAATTAAATAATTGAAAACAAGAATTGGAAATTTCCGAATAGAATAATTTCTGTAATAAATAAAATAAAAATGAGTAAAAATAAAGTAGCGATAATTACCGGAGCCACAGGCGGTATCGGTTTCGCAGTAGCAAAAAGACTAGGACAAGACGGATATACTGTAGTATTAAACGGTATCGAAGATGAAGAAGGAGCAAAACGAGTTGATGAACTCACAGCGGAAGGTATAGATGCCGTGTATTACGGATTCGATGTAACTAAAGAAGAAGAGGTAACAGAGAACATCACCAAGATTGGTGAGAAGTATGGAAAGATTGATGTGCTTGTAAATAACGCAGGTGGACTAGGAGGAAGATCGAGGTTTGAGGAAATGACAACGGAATTCTATCGATTTGTCATGGCATTAAACTTAGATTCTGTGTTTTTCGCATCAAGAGCTGCTATACCTTATCTGAAAAAGGGAGAAAATCCTTCGATCATTAATTATACCTCAAATGCAGCATGGAATGCAGGAGGACCGGGCGCAGGAATTTATGGTACTTCCAAAGCCGGAGTACACACCATTACCAGAGCCTTGGCCAAAGATTTAGCTGAATATGGTATCAGAGCAAATGCGGTATCCCCAGGAACCATTGATACACCATTTCATAAGCAAATCAAATCAACGAAACCGGAAGTTTTTGCATCCTGGGCGAAAAATATTATGCTTGGCAGATTGGGTCAACCAGAAGATGTTGCCAGTGTAGTTTCCTTCCTGGCAAGTAAAGATGCTGCCTTCATAACAGCAGAAACGATCCAAATCGGAGGTGGTCAGGCATTGGGTATTTAATTTATTGATCTATTTGAAAGTATATCATGAGTAAACTAAAAGGAAAAGTAGCAGTAGTCACTGGTGGTGCAAGAGATATTGGCAGAGCCATATCCGTTTGCCTTGCAAGAGAGGGAGCAAAGGTCGTTGTGAATTATTATAGTTCTGAATCGGCTGCTCAGGAAACGGTTAAAGAGATAGCATCTTTTGGAGGCGAAGCCATTGCTGTACAGGCTGATGTATCGAATTTGAAAGCCATCAAACATTTGAAGTCAAAAACAGTCGAAGCCTTCGGTGCTAAGATTGATATCCTGGTAAATAATGCAGGAGGTCTTTTTGCGCGCAAAACCTTGCAAGAACTGGACGAGTCTTTTTACAATCTGGTTATGGATGTAAATTTCAAGGCTACTGTTTTCGTCATGCAGGCGTTTGAACCTTTGATGGGTGAAGGTGGCTCTATCATCAACCTTTCTTCACAGGCATCAAGAGATGGCGGTGGAGGTGGATCTTCATTATACGCTTCTTCAAAGGGAGCTGTGACCACATTTACGAGGTCGATGTCCAAAGAACTTGGGCCCAAAGGTATTCGAGTCAATGCACTTTGTCCGGGTTTGATTGCGACTAAATTTCATGATGATTTCACCAAGGATGAAATCCGAAGTATGGTTGCTGCTAAAACGCCATTACGAAGAGAAGGTAAAGCGGAAGAGGTTGCAGATCTGGTAGTTTATTTGGCTTCGGACAAAAGCTCGTTCATTACCGGAACGAATTACGATATCAACGGAGGGTTGGCATTTTCATAATCTTAAAAATTCAAAGTTATGGCAAAAGTTGTCACTTTTGGCGAGATCATGTTAAGGCTGACCACGCCAGGTTACAGGAGATTTTCACAAGCGTCTAGTTTTGATGTGATATATGGAGGAGGAGAGAGTAATGTTGCTGTTTCTCTGGCCAATTATGGTCTGGATGTAGAATTTGTTTCTAGGATACCATCCAATGATATTGGCGAATGCGC
>JAHHJQ010000019.1 GCA_018680005.1 Bacteroidia bacterium
CGAGCAATACAAAATCAAAGAAAAACTAGACCTAAAGGAAATTAAAAAAGAATTTTCCAAAGTCCATTGTCCTTCTTGTAAGGCAGAAATGCCTGCTAGTAGTCTCAACCTGCAAAATAAGATAGCGAAGTGTGACAGCTGCAATGTTATTTTTTCGATCGAAAATGAAATAGATAGTGTCCAGAAAAACAAGGAAATAAAAGAAGAAATATTTCGACCTGAGGGAATCAATTTGTTTTATTTCAAAGATGAAATGGATATCACAGTACAGCAACACCTTCAAGGATTCGATCTTTTTGGAATTATAGTATTACCTTTTTTAACTGCTATGGCTGTATTATTATATTTTGCCAAAGGAATTTCATTTTACTATCCCATAATATTTGTACTGGGTTCCCTATATTTTATCTATAGAGCATTAAATTATTCAAAAAATAAGTCCTACATCACTATCAATGATAAATTTTTGAGTATCAAATCCCGTCCAAAAAATCTCAAGAAGGACAAGATGTATGCTACCGACGAAATTGACCAATTGTATTTGAGGCAAGACCCTTCCGGATATTTCGCCATTCATGTGATAATCAATGGACTGGATGGTCAGAAGCATGTCAAACTAATTACGGTAAACACGCTTTCCAAAGCAAAATATTTGGAACAGGAAATAGAGAAGCATTTACAAATCGAAGAAAGAAAAGTACCGGAAGCTAATTTTTAAGCCCTGAAGGAGATCTACAATTTGGACAATTTAATTACTTGATTTCCAGATTACCACTCCTACTATTTTGATTGCTGGCAGAGTTGAGATACACTCCAGGAAATATATCATCTACAGGATTAAGAGCCCAGGAATTGCCGGCTAAATACAAAATACTTAGTCATAGGAGCTTGCTATATAAACCTTGAAATATTTCAATTGTATCTTATACAAAGCGAATGTGATATTATATTAGATGCCAAATACATCAACATCAAAAACCCAACGATGATGAATAGAAGAGAACTACTGAGAAATGCCGCTGTCTTTGGATGTTCCATACCTTTTCTAGGATACTGCTCAAGAACGTCGGCCATTGAAACCTTTAGCCTTGACTCTGATATCCATAAATTCACAATTGGAGAATTCCAATGTACCATCTTTCGGGATACGATGTGGAAGTACCTGGCAAAAGACTATTTTATCAATGCAGATGAAGTAGATCTTGAAAATGCGCTTTCCAGATATAATATTACACCTGACAATATCCCCTCTCCATTTATCTCAATGTTACTACAAAGAGGTAACGAGAAAATATTGATAGATTCAGGAATTGGATTTTCTGAGGAGCCATTGGTATTTAGAGGCAATGAATATGTATTCAAAGGTCAAGTCAATCATCTGCTGGCCAAAGAAGGAATTAATCATAGCGATATAACGGACGTCATTATTTCTCATTTTCATCCGGATCATATTGGCGGCATTTTCTCAGGTAAGGGTAACTTAAACTTTCCTAATGCCAAATTTCATACGCATCAAAAGGAGTGGGATTTCTGGCATTCGCCTAGTTCTGAAAATCAATCTCCATTATTTAAAATCTTTGTCGAGCAAAATACTACGCCTTTAAAAGATCAGAATTTAAATTTAATCAATGGTGATTTCCAAGAAATCATACCAGGGATAACAGCGGTTGTTGCTGATGGACACACACCCGGGCAAATTGCCTTAATTATTGGTAGTGATAAAAATCAATTAATTTATATTTCTGATGCTTTTCTACATCCTTTGCATATTGAAAGGTTGCATTGGCAAACCAATTATGATTTTGATCACCAAAAGGCAAAACAAACAAGGATTAAGCTACTTGAATTAGCAAATGAAAACGAAATGATGATCAATGCTTTTCATTTTGAATTTCCTGGCCTTGGAAATGTTGAAAAGGTAAAAGAAAATTGGAAATGGAATTATCTTCAATCTTAATAAATAATGCCAATTGACTTCTTCTGTCATTTTATTGACAACTACCATTGTTCAGAATCAAAAAAGCCAACTTGTATAAATGTCAACTTAAGTATAGGTAGCTAGAGCAATTACAAAATGGAAATAATTTCTATAAGAGATAACCCTGACTACAAAGACCTGGCGATACAATATTTCCAGAAAAGCTGGCCTGCTGTCTGGCCAATCATCTATGAAGACTGTATCACCCATAGTATCACTGCCAGGAACTTTTTGCCACAATGGTATCTATTGGTACACGAAAACGAAATCATAGGCTGTGCAGGTCTTATCACCAATGATTTTATAAGCAGAGGAGACTTGTACCCGTGGATCAATGCATTGTTCATTGAAGAAAAATATAGAGGAAATGCTTATGCCACATTACTCATGGAACGGGCCAAAAGTGATACCAAAGAGGCGGGGTATGACTACTTGTATCTTTCCACCGAACATATCGGCTATTATGAAAAGTATGGCTTCCAATATATTGGGCAAGGTTACCATCCATGGGGAGAGGAATCCCGGATATATGAAATTCAGCTTTAATTATTAAGTATTAAGAGGGTTAGTGTATGGCCAGTAAAGCCCCTTTGCGATGCTGCAGTAAGCCCATTACTTATCCAACCATAGCTTGAATGCCTGCACTCGATCCCGCGCAACGATGATATCTTCATCTTTACTCTGCTGCAGACTGATTTTTAAACGGCTATTAGAAAACGCAATCATATCAGTTATTGCGCTATAGTTGATAATGTACCTTCGGTTGATCCGAAAATAATCTGCAGGATCCAGCAGATCTTTTAATTTATCGAGTGAATAATCAATCATATACCGGCGGCCTTCATTCGAAGTGAGATAGGTACTTTTATTTTCACTGTTAAAAAACAGGATATCTGTAGTCGGTATAGTTTTGAGATTGTCTCCTATCTTGACTATAAAGCGTTGCTTATAGTCATCATCTGTCAGGCTTTGATTGAGTTTGCTATAATCAACTTCATGGGCATGATAATTCAAAATTGATTCAAATTTTGAAAATGCCTGTTCCATATCACTAATGTCGATGGGCTTGAGCAAATAGTCGATGCTGTTAACTTTAAAAGCCTGGATCGCATATTCATCATAGGCAGTGGTAAAAATGACCGGACATTTGAGTTGGATTACTTCAAATATCTCAAAACATAATCCATCACCGAGATTGATGTCCATAAAGATCAATTCCGGTTCCGGATTTTTCAAAAGATACTTTATTGCTTCTTTGACAGAATCCACCTGTCCCACAATTGTCGTATCAATGGTCAGTTTCTTTAAAAGGTCGATTAAATAATCGCGCGCTAATTTTTCATCCTCAACGATCAGGATCTTCATCGCTCCATTTTTAATACAGGCAATTTAACTTTGAAAAAAGAACCGTCATCCTCAATTTCTACGGCTCGATCAGATAATATCCGATATCGCTCTGTAATATTCTCTAAGCCTACCTTCAGCATTTTGCTCTGATTATTTGATTTACGCTGAAGGTTGTTTTTTACGTAAATAAAATCACCTTCACGTCCGATGTCTATTGTAAGTGGTTCATGTTCACTGACAACATTGTGTTTTACGGCGTTCTCCACCAACATCTGAAGGGATAATGGTGCTATCTTGACACCATTTGTATCTCCCAACTGATTATCGACATGCAGTCCATCACTGTGGCGTATTTTCAATAGAAAAGTATAGGAATCAATAAATGCCAATTCTTCTTTTAAGTCTACTACCTCACGATCCCGGACATCCAGGACATACCGATATACGTTGGATAGTTTTTTAATATAGGCTGCGGATAGATCGGCATCCTTATAGACCAGGGAGGTGAGGACATTGAGGCTGTTAAAAAGAAAATGTGGATTTACCTGGTTCTTTAAAACTTCATACTTGGAATTGATGATCTCCTTTTCCATTCGCTCTTTTTCGATGGCCAGCTCACGCCACTTTAAAAAGAAGGTTTGGGCGGTTGCGAAAGAAGCAATAATAAAAGTTATGATAACGGCAGGAATCGAATAATTCATCAAGCCCTCCATTGTCAGTATATCCTGATTCCAGCCATAAATAAGATAAAAGGCATAATTGATCAAGAACATAGCCACTACGGTATATACCATATGGCCGAGAAGGCCAAAGATCAACCGACGAGCAGGGTTTTGGGCCCAGGTGACCTTTTGGTCAAGACGATCAGATACCGCCTCATTGCCCCTCCACAATAGAATCCACATGAAAGCCGAATAAATACCGACTGTTAGAAAATGCTTTGGTTCAGACCAACAGGATGTACAATAGACGCCTGTCGCAAGGAATCCTATTCCCGCAATCATCAATGTACCCAATAGGTATTTACGCGAGCTCTCTTTCATAAATCATGATTCTGTCCAAAATTGGATACCTCGGCTTTATTATCCATTTCAATCTGTGCATTGCTTTTGGAAAGATAGCGCAAATAATTTTCCCCAATTGGGTGCAAAAGGATCAGCGGATGGCTCCATTTCTGACTTTTCAAAAAGCGAAATCGCACGGTCAACTGCTGCACAAGCATCGCTGGTATCCGATCCAAAAAATTGCGCTGTACCGAAACTCAATTGCGCCTGCATATACATGGCTCGCGGGTTATCAGGATTGATGGCAAGCGCTTTTTGCAACGATGCACTACTCATCATCGAATATTGCTGACCCCGTACATTGGGATCAACCGCTATCCTGAGCATGTGGATGAAGCCTTGCAAAGTACCGACTTCAGATTTGTCATGGTCGACACCTGAGGCTTTCTTCAAAGCAACTTCGGCCTGATCAAGCAGCTCCTCTTTACGGGTTGATTCATTCACCATAGAGGCCGCAATGGCGCGGGCATAGGCTGTATAATAAGCAGGGTGCCAATTGTCGGCAGCGACATTGCTTATTCTTTCGAATTGATTAGCTGCAGCCAAAAAGTCGTCAGAATTTTGGGCCTTTTCGAGCATGGTCATGCCCTCTTTCATGGCTTCTGTATAAGGATCTCCAATAGAGAAGACCAGGCTACTCATGCAAGCGAAGAGAATGATGTTGAATACTTTTTTCATGATCAATTTTTTATAAAGAATAATAGATTACAATTGCGGTAGTTGACTAGTAGTCCCACCTTTGGAAAAGGTGATAAAGACACCCATAAAAAGAAACCGGGGTGCGGGCAGCATCACGGGTCGACCTTCGTAGATTCCCTCATCATTTCGTTCGTTTTTGAATGCATATCCGAAGATATGGTCACGTTCGAACACGTTAGTGACGCTCAGATATACGATGACATTCGGTTTGGGTAAGTAACTCACGTTCAGACTCATATCTGCATACATCGGTGTTTTTCCATTGTTGAATTCCGTAGCGTTCGGATCATTATAAGTTCTTCCGGATGCATATGTATAAGTCAGCCCAATCTGACTTTTGAGCACAGGAACAAAATGCTTATACACGAATGAAAAATTGTGACGTGAGGCATACGCAGGTACTGCCTGTTCTGGAAATTTCCGATATAATCGCTCAGTATCCAGTAATGAATAACTCAACCAGAAATCAGCATTTTTAATGCTCTTCGAATCCCGATAGAATACATCGAATCCACGGGCATATCCTGATCCTTCGTTAGCATAGGCCAGAGGATCATAAAATCGTTCTGCGTCAAAAGTGACCAAATCGAGATACTCCTTCCAATAGGCTTCTATCCGAAAGGTCCGGTTGGACTTGATCAATTGGTAACTGGCGATATAGTGTAAGGCCCTTTCAGGTTCCAGCTGATTGGAGACACGGAGCAGGTCATTCGTTGGAGATTGTCTGAACAAGCCAAAAGCGGCTGAAAACTGGCTGTATTCTCCGGTTTTATAAGCCATTGAAACACGCGGATCGATCGAGTATTCATCATTCAGCGTATTGTACTCCGCACGTGCACCCAGGCGTGCCAGTAAGGCATTTGTCAAGTAAAGCTCGGTTTCTGCAAAGATGGAGATGATAGTTTGATCAAAATCAAACCGGTTATTGATTTCTGTTTCAGCATCATAGAAATCCTCCGAATGATTGGTATTGATCACCTCACCACCGAATCTCAGAAATACCTTCGTGTTATGTTGGTATTCTCCGACCGATTTGACGTGCAAACCTGCCGTTTTATATTGAACAACTGCTGGTCCCGGAAGAATGTCCTCTTTGGAAAGGGTATACGAAACCCCAGTTCTCAGCACCCATTTATCTGAAAGAAAGTCTTTATAGGTGGTATTGATATGGAGGTAATCATTGCTCATATCAACCGCCATAGGTGATTCCCCAGTCTGAAATTCATCGACGTTGAGCTGCATCCCTGAAATATTCACCTTTCCATATACTTTGAAGAGACCATCTTTACCTACATTTCTTCGATAGGCTATGTTACCATCGATGGCGGTTGGTGGATCTATCCAATCAAAATCCTGTCTGATGATCTTGTAGTAAGGATCCAGATCGATGTAACCGACCTTTCCTGAAAAAGAAGCATTTTTGCCGACATGAGAATGCGCCGCCTCCAGACCAACACTCATTATGGATAAATCAGTTCTGGTTTGGGGTGATACATCCCTGGTATTCAGTATAAGCGCAGAAGATAATCCCTGGCCGTATTCGGCACTATAACCTCCTGTCGAAAAACTGGTTCCGCTAAACATAAATGGAGAAAACCGGCTACGTGTGGGTAGATTAGGCGTTTGCTGGTCATAACTTTCCAGCACCACCATACCATCAATAAAGGTCGTTGTCTCATAGGAGTCCCCACCTCTTACAAATAATCGACCTACCTCTCCCACCGTTTGGGTCCCGGGTAGCGTATTTAGTGCCCCGGGAACATCAGCAGTGACGCCCGCGGTCGTGACTATATCGAGTGGTCTCAATATTTCGCTTTTACTATCAGAACCCGATACATATGAACCCGCACTGATCACAATTTCACCAAGATGACTGGAAGATTCTATCAGGATGATGTCCAATTTAATCGGTTCACCCTTGACAACGAGCGAATTACGGAAAGTTTCATATCCAATAAAACTAGCGACCAGAATTACCGAATCTAGAGCAGATGTAGAAAAGGTGAACTGCCCATTTTGATCCGAAGAGGTCCCGTCGAAAGTTCCATCGATGTAAATATTGGCCCCCGTAATAGATTCGCCAAATTCATTGGATACCTTGCCACTGAAGGTCGTTTGGGCATACACGTTGATATACACAATGCTGAACAACACCCCAAACCAATATTTCCAATGTCGCCTCATATCTGTCAGTTTTATGATTCAAAGGAACACCCTTATAGTATTGGACACAAAAAAGAAATCCTGGACTGTTGAATTGGACGGATGAATCGTAGTGTCATGGGGATACTCGCCTGGAATATTGATTTTGTGATTACTGATACCTGGGACGATGTTCTCTCATGGAATAGGTTGACAACATTTTTGTGGATAACTTTCCTAAATTCATCAATTATGACAGTAGACGAAAGAAGACGTCGAAGGTTTAGTGAGTCTTTTCGCAAAGAACAAGTGGCTTTAATTGAAGCTGGTAAGACCAGCGTTGGAGAGGTAAGTCGCTTTTATGAAGTCAAACGCCAGAATGTCCGAGCCTGGCTTGATAAGTATGGTAGTCAACCTTTGCAACAGCAGGTCATCATTACCAACAGTAATGAATACAATCGACTTGGTGCAATGGAAAAAGAGATAAAACGACTCAAGGAATTGATCGGAGAGCAACAGGTTAAGATCGTGACGCAGCAAGCTCTAATAAAGTTGGCTGAAGAGAAATTAGGTAATGATTTTGAAAAAAAATGACGATCCCACTACTAATGTTTATCCATGCCCAACGTAGCGTCCATGGTGTTGTTATGGAGCGATTCTATGACTACTATAACATCACCAGACAAGGATTTGCCAAAGCATCCAAAAAGTTGAACGAAGAACTTCGGATGATGAATCTCATATCTCAAAGTATCAGAGATTACAGGTTGTATTCAGACCGTAGAGCTGGATCCAGATCTTTGTTCTACAATCTCAATATCAAAGCTATCTATGGGATGGGAGTGACCAGATTTGAGCGCCTTATGAGTAAATATGGCTTGACCTTGCTACCTATAAGAACCAGGGTGATAACCACCAAGTCATGCTTGCGGAGCTGGAACTATCCTAACCTTTGTAATAGCTTGAAAATCAATGGAATTAACCAGTTAGTAGTGGGAGATTTAACTTATATTTCTATAGGTAAGAATAGGTATTTTATGTTTTGCCTCACAGATGTCTTTTCTGCAAGAATCGTAGGATTTTGTATCTCAAACCGAATGCGCTCGAAAGAGGCTTTCGCCGCATTTAATATGTGGGTCAAACTCAGAGGCCTTGATAATATCTGCAATTGTATCCATCATACAGATGGTGGATCTCAATACTTTTCAACTAGATATGTCAAAGCTATGGTTGATGCTGATTTGCAAATAAGTGTAGCTAAGAGTTGTTTGGAAAATGGATATGCCGAACAAAAAAATGGGGTAATCAAAAACCATCTGATTCCTACACTGAGATGTTCATCTACTACGGGTATTAGAAAGGCTATCCACAGAATGGTGGATTTCTATAATCATAATAGAAAACAACCTCAATTAGGATGGAAAAGCCCTATTCAATTTGAAAGCGAGTTGTCTAATCAACAAACCCATGGTCAATTGGTCCTACATGATCATGAACAAAACATCGCTTCCCGACGAACTGGGTTTTTTAAGGTATCCAACGGCCAAAAAAGTAAACCAAAAAACAGAGTGACCAAAAAAGTTTAGTCACTCCTTTCGGTTGAATACTTTTTCACCGGTCAGAATTATTCCTTGATAGGTTGCTCCCCAGCAGAGC
>JAHHJQ010000028.1 GCA_018680005.1 Bacteroidia bacterium
TAAAAAATACAGCAACAGCTCCTTCTTGTGATGATATTGTATCTGTTGATATTGATGTAAAGATTCAACCAAGTCTTCTAGGAAGTGATACAGATATATGCGTTGGAACATTTGTAGACCTGTCTGCCAAAGTTACAGATCTCAATAGTAGTCCTTCACCAATTGTATTTTATACTTCCGTACAGGATGCCAATGATGAAGTTAACCAATTGACCAATACCTTTGTTAATCCGAGTATTACAACCACATATTATGCGAGAAAAAATGCAGTGTTGCCAGCTACTTGTTATGACGTTGAACCTCTGACGATAACTGTCACGGATTTCCCGGATTTGCAAACGACAAGCGATACGATATGCTTTGCAAGCGCAGTTGAGCTGGATACACTTGTCATTGATAATAATCCGACTCCAGGAACCACAAATTTCTATTTGTCCTACGATGATGCAATAAATAATATCAACGCTCTATCTTCTTCTATTGTATCTCCACTTTATGATACGAAATACTATGTTCGTAGATCAACAACGACCATTCCACCGTGTACTTCACATGATAGTTTAAACATCTATGTTGAATCTTGCAACTTTGATATTGCTTTAAGAAAATCCTTATCGATAGGGCAATCTTCTAGTGTATTTCCTGGCGACAGTGTAGTGTTTGACATTACCGTTTTTAATCAAGGTATTGTCCCGGCATATGATCTAATTGTTATTGACTATTTAGATGCCAATTCCATCTTGGTTGGAACACAATGGAATCCTTCTGGGCTATATGCAACAATAGGAATTGATTCAATAGCGGTAGGAGATTCTATCGTTTTACCGATTCAGCTTCAAATAAATCCCAGCTTCATGGGTACAAGTATTACAAACGCAGCTGAGGTGACATTTGCAACCAATATACCCGGACGTCTAGATAATATTGAAGATATAGATAGTAATCCAGACAATAATCCTGGTAATGATATCGGTGGAACAGTAAATGATCCGTCTGAGGATGACAATATCTTTGACAATGGGACTATCGATGAAGATGATCATGATATAGAGGATATCGAAGTATTACAAATCTTTGATCTGGCACTTTCTCAGAGTTTTCCTCCATCTGAACCCTCAAGCTATCTTCCAGGAGATACAGTTAATGTGCAAATACAAGTCTCCAATGAAGGAACCCTCAATGCTTATGATATCCAAATAGTATCATATGACAAAGCTGGTCTAAATTACCTTGAAAGTGGATGGAATATCGAAATGGGATATCTCGAATATTTTGTACCCTATCTGGCAGCAGGTGCTTCCGAGGTCTTCAATATTCAATTTGTTGTTGATCCGAATTTTACTTTGCAAAATATTGAACATATAGTTGAAATTGGATTTGCAACTGAGGTCGATGGCAGTTCTTCCAATACACCCGATATAGATTCAAATGCTGATACTATAGAAACTAATCACCCCGCAGAAGATGATTTGAGCCAACTCACGCTATCCATCACACAAGGTTTTGATTTGGCCTTAAGTAAAATGCTCTCTGTGGGTCAAAGTCTGATTGCCTATCCAGGAGATACAGTGGCTTTCGATATTCAAGTTACAAACCAAGGTATAGAAGATGCTTTTGATATTCAAATAGTCGATTATTTACCCAATGGAATTTCTCTGGTATCAACAGAGTGGATTTTGAATGTGGGATCTGCAGAATATACTATTTCTGATTTAGTTATCGATGCCGATACAACCATACAAATACTGGTATCTATAGATACCGCCTTCCCCGGCAATCAATTTGTCAATATTGCAGAAATTGCTTTTGCCACAAATGTGAATGAAGGAACTATTAATATAGATGATCAGGATTCGGATTCTGATAATAATCCGATAAATGACTTAGGTGGTATGGTGAACATACCTGGACAGGATGATGAAATCAATGACCGGGGAGTTATGGATGAAGATGACCACGATCCTGAAGATATTATTGTTTGCGATATACAACTTTCTTCAACAATAGTTCAACCAACTTGTAATGGAGGAATAGATGGCAGTATTAATATAGTTGTTAATGGGGGTACCTCACCTTATGACTATATCTGGTCGGATGGTTACGGATTCTCAGAAGATTTGTCGGGGCTTCCGTCAGGTACTTATATATTATCTGTTACCGATGCCAATGGATGTCAAGCAACTATAAGTATCGATCTTGTTGATCCACCTCTTTTTTCATTTAATGCATCAACTATTGATGCCAATTGTGGAATGGTCAATGGTTCTATTTCAATTAATATCTTAGGAACTACTCCAGTTACATTTGATTGGGATAATGATATCTATGATGGACAAGATACACTAACAGGACTCACTGCCGGTTCCTACGCCATCACAGTCATTGATGACAATGGTTGCCGTCAGGATACTGTTATTGGTCTGAGTAGTTCAACAGGGCTAAATACCAATGTGATGGAACAAGATGTCCTGTGCAAAGGGGCAAACGATGGATTCATATATATTGAAACATCAGGAGGTACACCACCCTATAACTTTGATTGGGATAATGATCTTTATGATGGCCAGGACACTTTGAACGGATTATCTCCTGGAATATATGCGGTTACAATAGGCGATCAAAACAACTGCACTTATATCAGTTCGTTCCAGATCACTGAACCCGATCAAATCTCAGTAGACACTGCCGTTCAATACCTTGCCTGTAAAGGAGATGACAATGGCATCATAGATTTATTAGTGACAGGTGGAAGCATTCCATATACTTACAATTGGAATAATGGTTTACCTGCTCAGCAGGATCAAACTGGATTATCAAACGGCAACTATAAATACACAATTACGGATGCCAATGGGTGTATCTATGCAGACAGCGTGATTATTAATGACCCATTAGAGTTTTCTGTTTCAGCAACAACAAACGCCCCAATCTGCGAAAATGATACACTTTGGCTTATGGGATCCAATGGAGTGAGTTATAGTTGGGAAGGACCAGATGAATTTTCTTCATCAAACGATACAATCTTTATTGTCAACGCATCAGAAGATAATTCCGGAACGTATACGCTCATTAGTTCAAATCAGAATGCCTGTCGAGACACAATTGAGCTTATTGCCGAAGTTTTTCCAGCAACAGGAACCGCTGTAATCATGGACAGTGTAGTGGTTTGTGACATCAATCTCGGAAATAATGAGAATACTATTGATTTGAATAGCCTCATCATCTCTGGAGACCTAACAGGTAACTGGACAGATTTGGACACTTCCAATGCCTTAACAGGCAGTGTATTTACCGCAACCTCCGGAATGGCATCGGCCAACTTTCAGTTTGCCTATACGATATCAGGTGGAGCTGGTCCAGGAAATAGTAGTTGCAGTGATCGGGTTTATATGGTTACAATTTCAATAGTATCGTGTGGATTTGACTTATCTATGAGAAAAGTCGTAACGCAAGCTGGTCAACTCGGTGATACGATAACCTATACACTAGTTGTCAACAATGAAGGAGACGCAAACGCATTTGATATTGAAATAAAAGATCATATTCCCGAAGGTCTTCTCTTCGTTGATGGGCTGAATCCGGATTGGACTGACTTTGGAACCTTAGTTACGTATACCTGGCCAGATTCAATATCCTCCGGCTCTTCTGATTCAATCGATGTGAAATTCATAATAGATCCTTTATATCAAGGAACTTCCATTACCAACCATGCTGAAATATCTTTTGCTACCACCAGTCCTGGAGGCAATGATATACTGGACATAGATTCCAACACAGACAATTTTAGTGGAAGCGTGGTGGAAGATGATGAATCCGCGGCAGCAATTCCGATTACGCAATCCTTTGATTTAGCTTTATTTATAGAATTTGCTCCTGGACAGATAAATCCGCTACACTCAGGAGATACCGTTATCTATAATATATCCGTAATCAATGAGGGCACGCAAGATGCACATGATGTCCTAGTGGAATGTACCCATTCTGATGATCTATTATTCAATACCGGATTAAGTGCGAATTGGATGTCAGTGGCTCCAAATATATCGAATCTTTTACTTGGAGACTTTATTCCTGCAGGTGGTGATACTACAATACAGATTGGGTTCATCCTTGGTGCTAATAGTCCCAATATATCGGCAAGTACTATTGCCCAAATCCTCGACGCAAAGAATGTCTCTGGCGGTCTGACTACCCCCGATACTGATTCGGATTATGACAACGATGACGGAGATCAAAGTGAAGATGATGAAGTCGAAATCAGTATCGATATCTCTCAAACTTTCGATTTGGCATTGATACTAACATCCGGAGTGGATACGGTATCAGCAGGCGATACTGTTAGCTTATCTCTCATGGTAGAGAATCAAAGCACTTTACCAGCAACAGATATTCAAATAGTATTATACCTAAATAGTGAAACGATCTTTGATCCCTCGCTTAATCCTGATTGGACAATAGGTTCAAACGCGAGGGTGTATTTCGAATATTCAATAGAGATTCCCGTTGGTGCTACTGCTGCAATACCTATACAGTTGATTATAAATTCTAACGTATTGGAAGGATTATATTTGGATATATACGCAGAGATCGTCCATGGATCATACATCTTAAATGGAGATCACCTAGCCGATAGTGATGGAACATTTGATGATATCAAATCCAATGATGGTGCACCTATTGATGATGCTTTAAACAACCCATCCGATGAGGATAATCATGATATCGAATGGATATATGTTTCAACTGGTGGTTGCAGCGCCATTGTGGTTAGCAATATATTGGTAACGGAAACTGGGTGTCAAGATAATAATGGCTCAGTGATCCTGAATATGACCAATCCTGGTGATTACTCATTTAACTGGAGTCCTAATACTGGAACAATAATCGGAGATGGAAATCGGAGATCGGAATTGTCCAGTGGTTTATATCAAATAACGATAACCGAGATTGCCGATCCCGGCTGCCAGGCCACCTTACCTGTCCAGGTCGATTATGGCTGTAATCCACCAGTAGATACTGCAATTGTCTATATTCCTTTCAATGGAGTGATAAATTTCTGTTTGGATTCAACATATATTTCACTTCCGGATAGTATAGCCTCTTCTGTTTTTTGCAATGACGGAACGAGTACCCAACCGCCGGTTGTAGTCGGTAGTAATACAGACGATCCAAAATGCATTTCACTAAAAGCCATGAATGACTACGTCGGAACCTTCCCTGAGATGCTTTGTGTAATTCATTGTACTGATGATATTACCCCAATTTGTGATACTACACTTATAAATGTTGTAGTACTTCCATCGAAGGATTATATAAATCTTAGTATTGGAGCAAACCAAGCAACAACATATTGTTTGAATAGCGATGCTCTACAAATAATTACTGCACCTACAGGATATTCTGTTTGCGATCCTGGGAATAACTCTAGTGTAGCGGTATCAAGTTTTGATGGAGTTTGCACACTTATTGAACCCGCACAAGGTTATTTAGGGTCTTCGCCTGATACGATATGTCTGGTGTCTTGCTATAACAACAATACGCTGTTCTGTGATACGACTTATATTATTATAGAAGTAACGAATCAGGGATGCCAGGATTACTTCGACGTGGATACTCTTATTCAGATAGCTTCCGATATGTCTGACTCTATTGCAATTACAATAAATGCAGCTTTTACCGACTTCAGTTCTATTTATTCACTTTCTGTAAATGATAACCCTTACATCGGATCTCTCACACCAACTGCCTTTGATACGATAAGATTTTATCCAACTCAGTTTATTCCAGGCTCTGGTTTCTCCGGTCCATATGAAGTCGAGCTTTGGACCGTCAATGGCAATGATTATAGTGGAATAGTTTCAGATATTTTCTCGTTGGTCGATAGTATGAATATATGGGATAATACTGCAAATTGGAGATATATTCCATCGATTGGAGCCATTCGAGGAAATAATTTAGATACTGATTATGGCCCTATATATATTTCTCAAGTTGGTTCTCCGATAACAGAAATATTAGTACTAGATCAGGAACAGGACCCTCAAAAAGTCATTATCCATATTCCTACGGGATACAGCCAGCTTGTCATCCCAGAAATTTGCCCAGACACACTTGAAGTAGCGTTTAGTGCACCCGCAGTAGAAATAGTACACGATACTGTATTCGTTAATTCGACCAGTGTAGAATGCATGGATTTAAGCGAATTGACGACTGTTCCGATTATTGTATCAAATTATTGCCCGAATGATAGCGGAGACAATGCAACTATAAATATTTCAGGATCAGATCCTTGTTTGACTATTGACGGTCTGCAAATTGGCAATGATACTGCTTGTATTGTCATGTGTGACAAATTTGGGTTTTGCGACACTACGATTATGTACCTCTATGTAAGAGATCAAAATGTCGGAGCACCGATAATCCGAACAGATACGGATACCATATTCCGAAATCAGGCCGCTACAATTCCAATATTGGCTAATGATGATACAATTAGTGCGATTACAGATTTACAAATTGTGTCCCAACCTTTGAATGGCTCTGCCTTCCTGAATGCTGACAATACCATTGAATTCATTCCTGATCTCGACTATTGTAGTGATATTGAAACCCAAATAATTCAATATGCCCTATGCAATATCGATGGATGTAGTTTAGGCTCTATCGAATTAAACGTTCTCTGTGATGAATTGAAAGTAAACAATGGCTTTTCACCAAATGGAGATGGGATCAATGACTATTTCTACATTCAAGCAGCATTACTCTATCCTAACAATAGGTTGAGGGTATTCAATAGATGGGGAGCACAAGTATATGATAAACGGAGCTATACCAATGATTGGCTAGGAGACTGGGATAGTCAAGATCTACCTGATGGAATTTACTTTTATGTTTTTGACACAGGTGAAGGGCAAAAGCTTTCGGGCTATGTTGCACTTTATAGAAATTAGAAAAAGACCTCCTTTCCAAGGTGAGGAGGTCTTTTAAAATTCTCTATTGCCTTGATTTCATCTAGTCTCTGAGGATAATCAGTTTGCTAGACTTTTGTCCCGTTCTTTCAAAGTCTATGAATATGGTATACAATCCGGCTTGGAATTGACTTCCATTGATATCGATATAATTCTCCCCTTGTCTTAACTCCAGCGATTCTTGTGCGACTTTTATTCCTGAAATGTGTATTACCTTTAGTTCAGCTGCCTGTTCATATTTGGAATAGAATTGAACAGTTGTCTTCCCATAAGTTGGATTCGGAAAAGTGGTTAAGGTAATGGAGAAATCTTCTGACGTTATGTCTTCGGTCGGTCTCAGATCCTGATTGACTCTATTGCTACTGGTTGAAGGAACCAAATGAATAGTATAATCTTCAATTTCACCATATTTGATATTTATACAGGGATCATTCTCATTGTAATAGGACATTGAAATTCTCATTCCTGTATAACCCAAAGTAGCGTCTTTAGGTAAATACATAAATCCTTTGGCTTTATATCTTCTTCTTCCTTTAAAAACAATTTCTTCAGCTTCGTATTCTCCATTGTGATTGAGGTCTATCCAGATTTTCCAATACTCGGGATACTTACGATGTTTATAGCCAGCTCTTAAATTGACTGCTTCATATATACCTGTTCTCAGTTCAATAACTTCTTTCTTATAATCTCCATATCCATCATTGTTTCCTGATTTGTTATGATAGTCACGGATGAATACCTCTTCAATCCATTCTTGTTCACTGCTTTCGCATGATACTTCACAGTATTCTGGTACATCGTAGCAATATCCTGATTGAAATGCATTCGTAATTTCCATTTCTGAATTCCTATTAATAATATCTGCCAAGCGAGTTTCTCGAATGATTCTTTTATGTTTTCTGGAAATCAAAGGATCATTTTCGAAGTAAAATCGATCGGCATTTCTAATTCTCCTGAACTGATACTTAAGCATTCTGAGTAGCGAAGGACCAATAGCTTTTCCGTAAACATGGTCTTCTGATATTAGTCCGATCCACATATCAATATCATCTACTGAACCATAAGCTGAAGCCAATGCATCCTGAACATCTTCATTCGTGCTGATTTCACTGAAATCTTCGACTGCCTTCATCCCATAAAGCTGTCTAGCCTCGTTATAACTGGGTAAGCCATGATCCCTACCGCGTTGAATATTTAAAGTTGCCAGATCCAAACCACCTTGTCCTGGTTCACCAAATAGAAAATTCCTAAGGCTCCCAGTAACTTTAGTGTCAATTCTTTCTTGCTTTTGTGATTTCAAGCCCAGGATAATGGATTCTATCCCATTATTGGCAATGATTGAAGGATTAAAAAAGGCGTCTTTCAACCTAAGGCTCCCAGTATAATATTCAGACTTGCATTCATGCGTGCAGTCTACACCGCCAAAAACTCCAGTCGTTTCTTTTGAACACCCTATCTGAACCGTAGCCGGATTACATTCTTTGTCTAACATCGGGATCGTTTCTGTGATCATTGTATGTCCCAGACGGTAGGCAGCAGTAGCGAATTCATTAAATATATCCGGTTTCTTCCAGGGTTGATATTTATACTTTCCGAACTTAATGCCTAAGGCCGGCAAGACTTCGTTATAGGTAATCGATTGAATCATACCACCTACTAGTTTCCTGGCATATTGATAATTCCATTCATCTTCTGTGAAACCTCTTAATCTCAATGAGTCACAAATCCTGTTGTGTTCACGTAAGAAAATCGTATGCATGGACGTGAGACCGATCTGTTCATTGGCGCGGATGTCACCGGCAACAAAAATCTTTACATCATTACCACAAAGATCTTTGTTACCAGCCATATTGGGTGCCATAGGGTCCACTGGATCATTACAGTCACCTGTTAGGGTATTGCATGGTAGTATTTCTCCATGATCGCTCTGAAATGACTTGAGCCGACCATATTCCCCAGAACGCAACCATTTTGCTCTTTTCTGATCCGAGCCATAGACAGCAGAACCATCAATCCATGCAGTAATATGATTGATATTTTGGCGAGGGTGGTCAGGTGTTCCGGTTCCTGCTTTCTTTTCCGTTCGTGAGAATGGGATGATTTGATTGCCAGTGTTATACGGATCAAAATAAGGATCGCCCATTGGGACATCTATTGGCTTGTATTCATCACTGCCTTCAGCTAAAGTTATATCATGATCGAGAAATTGTAGAAATGTAAATACTAACGAACTAAGCTCCTGATCATTGGGAAGGGATTCATATTGCTCACAAATGATATTGCTAATCATCCTTGGATTTCCCCTATCCAGCATCGTATTTCCATCATCATCTGCAAAATAGGCTTTACCTCCTTTTCTGACTAAAGGAATTCCATTAGCTCCGGCATCATGGTGATATGGATTATTATACTTTCCATCTATCGTTCTATACAGTTTAACATCAATTGCCGGTAGATCATTGCCATCTTCACAATCATGATTTACACCTATAGAA
>JAHHJQ010000046.1 GCA_018680005.1 Bacteroidia bacterium
ATTCTATCCATGCCTTACGCTATGTTGTCCAGCATCCTTCCCTCTGATAAGATGGGATACTACATGGGCGTTTTCAATTTCTTTATTGTAATTCCCCAAATCGTGGCTGCCGGAATTCTTGGATTTATGCTAAAGTCATTTTTTGGAAATGTGTCGATTTATGCGTTAATTATAGGTGGAATTTCACTTTTCCTTGCTGGATTGCTTTGTCTGATTGTAGAAGACAAAGAAGAGTGACCATCAAAACCCAATACCATGATCAACATAAGACAAGAGTTGCCTAAGGATTATACGGCCGTAGAAGCCATGATCCGCCAGACATACAAGAAGAGTGAATTGGGATACCGTGGCGAATCATTATTAGTAGCGAATTTAAGAACGTCAGATGCATTCATACCCGAACTTTCGCTTGTAGCTGAGCTTTATGGTCAGATTGTAGGACATATATTGCTAGTCAAAATCAAGATTTCCAATGCGAATAAATCAATTGATTCGCTCGCCTTCGGACCAATGTCTGTAGATCCTTCTGTACAACGCAGTGGGATAGGTTCTATGCTGATACAGGAAGCACATCAAATTGCCAAAACACTGGGATATGACTCTATCGTCCTAGTAGGCCATGAAGACTATTATCCAAAATTTGGCTATGTCCCGGCAAGTCAATTTGGAATCAAGTTTCCATTTGAAGCACCTGATGCGGCATGTATGGCCATCGAACTAGTTCAAGGAGCACTTGCTGAGGCAGACGGAGTCGTTGTCTATCCTGAACCATTTCTTGCTATCATCTAATCTCCTCAATATTTTGAAAAATAATGAAGGGATATACGGTAAATAATATACCGTTATGGCTAAGGCCATTTATTTTCCTTTATGGATGGCTGGGAGGTATTTTTTTCTATTTACTCAATGCTTTCTTCCGACTATTTTGCAGGATCGAATATATCGGAAAGGAACATATTGTAAATACACCAAACCATATCTTTAGCATCTGGCATGAGAATGTAGTCCTTTTCTTTATCGTGCATCGTCGATTTTATAAACCCAACATATTTTTGAGTTTTCCAGCCTGGTTTATGAAACCCATACACGTGATGAAGAAAATTATTCGTGTACGTGAAATAGCGTATGGAGCCAGCGGACATGATGGGAGAGCTGCATTGTCTAAAGTTGTCCATCGACTAAAAGAAGGATGGAGTACCTTTCTCACGCCGGACGGACCATATGGCCCCCTCAAAGTTATTAAGGATGGAGTGCTGATGATGAGTCTGGAATCGTCAACGCCTATTATTCCCGTCGCATTTCATCTTTCAAGGGATTTTCGAATTCCCTCCTGGGATCGTAAAAGATACCCTGTCCCTTTTTGTAAGATAACCGTCGTCTATGGAGCTCCGGTTAGCGTAACTGAAGCAGACTTTGACGCCGTGCGCGATGTGCTCGCTACGCATATGAACGACCCGCAGGAAGTGGTTGCCGGAACCAATATTGCACCTGAATTATAACAAGAAAACTGCCCCAGATTTCAACTTTTCATTCGTTTCACGCCTTTACATTATGTACCTTTGTGGTTTCTAAGTTATTTTCGGCCAGAATTGGATAAAGACTTTTCCTCTTTGATCTGTTGATAACACCACAGTTTATTTAATTAAATTTTATTGCCTATATGTCAAAATCACAACAGACTTTCAACAAAAGAGAAAGAGAAAAAAAGAAGCAGAAAAAACGTAAGGAAAAATTAGAAAGACGCCAACAGCGAAAGTTGGAAGCTAAACGTGATGGTAATAATCTGGATGAAATGATGATGTATGTGGATGAAAATGGAAATTTTACCCGGACTCCGCCAGACCCCAAAAAGAAAGAGGCTATCAAATTAGAAGATATCAATGTTAGCACGCCCAAAATGGCAGATCGCGCTGACGAGACCTCAGTCCGTAAAGGAATTGTGAAGTTTTTTAATGAAGAGAAAGGTTACGGTTTCATCACTGATACCAAAAATCAGGATAATATCTTCGTTCATATTTCTCAACTGGAAGAACCATTAAAGCAGCAAAACAAAGTCAGTTTTGAAATAGAGATGGGACCTAAAGGAAAGACTGCAGTCAATGTAGTTTTAATTCGAGAATAGTTCAATTACAAGTTTTCAATTTTGAGATTTGAGTTTTAGTGATGCTTTCCACCTAGTGGTTGGCTTGTCTCAATTTTTTATTTAGCCTCGGCCCTTCTATCATCCCGAAATTTAGCGCCTGCCTAATAGTATCAATCATAAATATTGAGTTCTGAGTTTATCCTTTTTGCCTATAGGCGTTAGTCATAAACCTCATTCCTGAAAGGTTGAATATTGAATTTTGAATTTTGAATCAGCCCATTTGCTAGTGCCCTCATTCCTGAAATTTTGAGTTTTGAGTTCTGAATTTGCCCCTGTGCCTTTAGCCATAAGCCTTTGGCCTCAAACCATTCACCCATTTATTTATTCACTTTTAACCATTAAGCATTATCTTCCCGCATGTCTTCAGAGAACCGAAGTAATGCTGTGAACCGTCAATTGGCAGCTATTCTTTTTGCCGATATCGTTGGCTATACGGCGCTTATGCAAAAAGGGGAAGCCACGGCTTTAAAGATTCTCAATCGATTTCAGGATATTTCTAAGGATAAAGTATCTCAATACGAGGGCGAAATCATCAAAACATACGGTGATGGGAGTATCATACTATTTACAAGTACGATCAATGCAGTGCAATGTGCCAAGGAGATGCAAATGGCTTTCAAAGAGGAACCTACAGTTCCGCTAAGGATTGGTATCCACATTGGTGAAATTGTAAGAAAAGACAAGGATGTATTTGGTAATGGCGTCAATGTATCCGCCAGGATTGAATCGATGGGTGTCGCGGGAGCTGTATTACTTTCCGATTCCGCATATGCCAAGGTCAAGAATCAGGAGGATTTGGAATTTGAATCCCTAGGAGAATATGAATTCAAAAATGTCGAAGAACCTATTGAAGTCTTTGCATTGAGCAATGATAAACTTGTGGTACCTGATATCTCTGCAATTGAAGGAAAATTCAAAGGAAAAGCAATAATTACTGACTCAGACGAATCTTTTTTTCAGCGTATTTGGAAAAAGAAGATCCCCCAGTTAACCACATTGTATTTTATTGGAGGATGGGCACTTTTGCAGATGTCCAATTGGGCTTTGAATCATTTCAGGGTATCTCCGAGATGGTCTGAGATTCTCTTTATCCTAATCGTAGGTATGATACCATCTATATTGGTGTATTTCAATAATAGGGACAGAATACATGGTGGCGAATTTCGAATAGGTGAAAAGATATTATTCCCAGCTAATTTTCTGGCCGTCGGGACTGTGATATTTTTTCTGTTTCAAGGAGCCGACTTGGGTGCCATGACCAGAACAATAAACTATGTAGACGAGGATGGTAATCAGGTTTCCAGAACTATGGTTAAGAAGGATTATCTTATCCGTCTGCCCGTTTTTCCATTTGAACAAATCAATCCTGATTCGTCAACAGTGTGGGTAAGTGATGTCCTACATTTTGCTTTTCACCTGGATCTGGCACAAGATGATAATCTCGCCGTCGGAAGAGAACGAGTACCAGCTGGATCGGAGAATGAGTTTCCAACGCGTTCTGAAAAGATAGAGATGTCAAAATCATATGGTGGAAAGTATTACATAGATGGAAAGTATGACTATGATGGAGAAATACTGGAATTGAGAACAAGTCTGAGAAACGGTTCCAATGGTAATCTGATTGACGAAAGATCTTTCAAAGGAACAAATATTCTAGAGTTGATAGATTCGAGTAGTGCTTACATGCGTGTTGCCATCGGTCTGAGTAAGGAACAAATTGATGCGTATGTTGATCAGGATGTGGCAGAAACATTTACAAATAACTTGGAGGCTTTGCGACTTTTCTCTCAATTTATCAGGGGAAGGGGAATAATCAAAGCAGTACAAGCTGTTGAATTGGATTCTACCTTTGCCTATGCAAGTTATCGGATTTCTCGCAATTTATACTTTTATAGTGCGGGCGATCTGGAAGTCATTAGATTTGCTAATCAAGCCTACCGTCATAGAAAACGAATGCCCCCTCAAGATCAAATTGCCATAAATACTCATAAATATCTAGCTGAAAAAAACTATGACAAAGCGGAAGACCTGCTGAAATTACAACTCGAAATGAACCCCAATGGAGATACCCGGGCCGAGTTGTTTAGTCTCTATTCCAGGACCGATCAACGAGAAAAGTATCTCGCACTTGCCAAACAACAATTTGAAGATGAAGGG
>JAHHJQ010000067.1 GCA_018680005.1 Bacteroidia bacterium
AGATAAAATCGGCCGTACTTGGTTTGGTCCGGGTCGAGGGATTGTAATTAGTCAATCTTCAGCTGAAGGTGCACGTGAACTAAACTATGCGCCCTTTAAAGAAATTCAAAATCGCCCCATTTGGTCTATTACTATAGATGATAGGAGCACTGAGGAAAACACCATTGCCTGGATAGGCGGTATAGATGGAGTTACCCGGTATGAAGGAAATCTGGAAGCTCCCCAAGAGCAAGATTTCAAAATCTTCTTGAGGAATATAACCATGCAAAATGACTCGGTCATCTATGGCGGTTATGGTGATTTACCTAGTGATTTGAAATTACAAACCCAGGGCAATACTATAGACTTCACATATGCTTCGCCTTTCTATATCAATGTCGATGAGTTGAAATACCAAACCATGTTGGAGGGACAGGAAGATCACTGGTCAGACTGGACTAAGGAAAGCACAAAAAGATATTCCAATTTGGATGCTGGGGAGTATACCTTCAAAGTAAGGGCTAGGAACATATATGACAATGTAACTGATCCAGCAACATTTTCATTTAGGATATTGCCACCTTGGTATGCCTCATGGTGGGCTTATTTATTATATCTCCTATCTGGAGCAATGCTGATATACGGTTTAGTGAATTATAGAACCAGAAACTTAAGGAGAAAACAAGCTATCCTGGAAGAAAAAGTTCGGGAAAGGACCGAAGAAGTTCAACAGCGAGTCGATGAATTAGCGACCGTCAACAAGGTTAGTCAGGCGCTTACAGAAAAATTGGAGTTCAACGAATTGGTTCAGATGGTGGGTAGCAAGATGAAAGACCTCTTCCAATCCAATATTGCTTATTTAGCGATTCACGATAAGACTACGAATATTATCAACTTTCCATACCAGGAGGGGGATACGATGCAACCGTTGAAATATGGAGAAGGATTCACATCAAAGATTATCAGTACAGGCCAACCATTATTGGTCAATAGTGATATCAGTAAACAATACAACAAGCTAGGTCTGGATCAGGTAGGTAAGAATGCCTCTTCCTATCTAGGTGTGCCTATCCCGGTAGAGGACGAGATCATTGGTGTAATTAGTGTACAAAGTACAGAACAAGAAAATCGATTTGATGAAAATGATCAACGATTATTGGGGACCATTGCGACCCACGTGGGTATAGCTCTTCATAATGCCGAACTTTTTGATGAAGTTCGTGAAGCACAGGCACAGGCTGAAAAAGCTAATGAAGCAAAAAGTGCGTTTCTATCAACTGTAAGTCATGAATTGAGAACACCATTAACTTCAGTCCTTGGATTTGCAAAGATTATCAAGAAACGTTTGGAAGATCGGATTTTCCCCATTATCCAAACAGATGAGCCAAAAGTCAACAAAACAATGAACCAGGTATCTGAAAATTTGAACGTTGTGATATCTGAAGGAGAACGGCTCACGAAACTGATCAATGATGTGTTGGACCTCGCCAAAATAGAAGCGGGTAAGATAGAATGGAGTATGGAAACGGTTGCTATTCCAGAAATCATTGATAGGGCCATTTCTGCAACTTCGTCATTATTCGAAAAGAAAAATCTCCCACTCAAAAAAGAAATCCCTGATGAAATACCGGAACTCACTGGAGATCACAACAAACTGATTCAGGTGGTGATCAATCTTCTGTCAAACGCAATTAAATTCACTGACGAAGGCGAAGTTGGTTGTAAAGTCTTCGAAAAAGATAATGAGATCATTGTCAGCGTGTCAGACTCTGGTATTGGAATATCTCCTGAAGATCAAAAATTGGTGTTTGATAAATTTAAACAAGTGGGTGATACACTTACTGATAAACCTCAGGGCACTGGTCTGGGATTGCCAATCTGTAAAGAAATCGTAGAGTATCATGGTGGTCGCATATGGGTCGAAAGCGAAATTGGGAAGGGTAGTACTTTCTTTTTTAGTTTGCCGCTTGAATCAAAAAAGGAGGATTCTGGACCAATTCAGTTAGACGATTTAGTTTTACAATTGAAAAATCAAGTTCAATATGCCCCATTAGAACAAAATGGTGTTGATAAAACCATCCTCATCGTAGATGATGATTCTCCTATTCGTTCTTTGCTTCGGCAGGAATTCGGCGAACTTGGATATAAAATAAGAGAAGCCGAAAATGGAAAAGCTGCTTTGGATAGCGTTCGGGAACAGAAACCGGATCTGATCATTCTCGATGTCATGATGCCGGAAATGAATGGATTTGATGTCGCGGCTGTTTTGAAAAATGATCCAACCACTATGGACATTCCCATTATCATTCTTTCTATTGTAGAAGACAAAGAACGAGGATTCCGTATTGGTGTAGATCGCTATATGACAAAACCAATCAACACCGAGAAACTCTTTACAGAAGTCAGCGGATTGTTACAGCAAAAGAAGTCTAAAAAGAAGGTATTAGTTGTGGATGAAGATGCATCTGCGGTGAAGACCTTGGCAGATGTACTTCAGGCACGCGGATATGTCGTAGAAGAATCCAATGCACAAGAGCTTTTGAATAGAGCTAAATCCTCCCAACCAGATATTATAATTTTGAATTCCTTAATCGAAAATCAGGATATTGTAAAAACCCTACGCTTTGAGAAGGGATTAGAAAATGTATTGTTTTTCGTATACCAATAAATGTAAACAATGAGTAAAAAACTGTTGATTGTAGATGATGAAGCGCATATTCGGATGTTGATAGAGCAGACCCTGGAAGATCTGGAAGATGATGGGGTAGAATTGCTATTTGCTTCAGATGGGGAAGAAGCACTTTCCATTATTCAAGAAGAGCAACCTAATATGGTTTTTCTCGATGTGATGATGCCAAAGATGAATGGGATGGAAGTTTGTCAACGTGTCAAAGGTGATGCGGATTTGCAGAGTATTTATATTGCAATATTGACGGCGAAAGGGCAAGAAGTGGACAAACAAAAAGGAAAAGATGTAGGCGCGAACAGTTACCTTACAAAACCATTTGATCCTGATGCGCTCCTTGATCTAGCAAAAGAGGTACTCGAAATAGAGGATTGAATAATTCAATCTTCTCTTATCCAACCAAATGATATATGGCATCTATTTCATTGAAAAAACTAGTACGTAAGTCAAAAGGGAGTTTGCTTTGGACCTATCTTCAAAATGAAAACGGGCAAAACATTTCTATCATAGATACCAATGAACAACTGATTATAGGAAACGAGATCGATTCACAAGCCAAGAAATTTCCGATTGAAGTGGATGGCAATATTTTGGGCCACGTGTGTGGCGATAATCATGCTCAACTTTTAGCATATTTCTTAAGGGATCAGGCAGAGAAAGAAGATGAAAAAAAGAAAATAGCCAATGAAGTTTTAGGCCTATACCGAGAAATAAATCTGATCTATAATTTTTCTGATAAACTAGCCCTCTCAATTGATCCCGAAGCCATAGGTTCTATGGTATTAGAAGAGGCTTCCAATCTTATTCAAGCTACTGCTGGGGCCGTTATACTATTAGACGAGCAAAACCAGAAACCTGACATTCTCGCAAGTTTTGGAAATTCATTTATTCATTTTGACTCATCATCAGAAGAGGGCAGCTTTTGGAATCAGGTTTCCATGGGTAAACAATCCGAAATCAGGCATAATTTACCAATGGAGATTCATGTAAAATCTCTTATCCATGCACCCTTGAAGGTAAAACACCGGTTGATGGGATCTATCATTTTGGCCCATGAAGATGCAGTCGAACATTCTGCAGCTGATCTTAAATTACTGACAACTTTGGCTCTTCAGACTTCTTCAGCCATTGAGAGTGCTTTGCTTTATGAAAAAAGAATTCGCGAGGCTGAAGACAGAGAAAGAGCCATGAGGGAAATTCATGATATAACGGTCAAATTTGTTC
>JAHHJQ010000069.1 GCA_018680005.1 Bacteroidia bacterium
GGCCTGTGGATTCGTACAAAAATATACTGGAAGAGATGGCCATTCTAGCGCAGGGGTTCTTCCCTTTAGGGAAGTTAGATGGGCGGAAGAGATGGCCATTTTAATTTTGATTGATTGAATGATAAGCTTGGAGGGCGGATTCCCTTCCCTCAGGTCCTCGAGAAGTGAAACGAATCGGGATAGGGTTAGGGCCAATGGGCCAATGATTGAATGTGAAAATGGGGGAATGGGCGAATGAAGAGCATATAGCGCGGATTCCCTTCAGGGCTAGGGTGAGGGTGAGGGTGAATGAAGAATAAACACTAAACGTTTGACATTAATAATTAAACATTAATAATTGTTTTTATCACTCATCATAAGCAGCATCGTAGCAGGCAGCATATATGCTCTGATGGCGCTGGCTATGAGTATCACTTATAAAGCTTCTGAGATTCCCAATTTCGCCCAGGGGGAGATGGCAATGATTGCGACCTATGTCACCTTTTCCATGATGACTTCATTAGGAGCCACATTTTGGGTTGCCTTACTGGTTACAATTGGATTTGCATTTTTTCTTGGCATATTCCTGGAATTTGTATTTATCCGAAGGGCAAAAGATCCTACACCACTGAGTTTTATCGTGATTACGATCGGGTTCCAATTGATGTTATATGGTATCGCAGGTTGGAAATGGGGCAGCGATCAGCGTCAGATAGATTTGCCATTTTCAGAATCGGAAGTCATATTTCAGAGTGGCAACATAGCCTTGACTGAATTAAATCTGGCCACCATCGTCATCGCACTCCTTGTGTTGGCCGGGATCTATATCCTGATTCAAAAGACGAAACTTGGCCTGGCTATGAAAGCCTGTCAACAAAATATCAACGCCTCCCGCATGAATGGCATATCTGCCAATAAAATCCTGGCTATAAGTTTTGGGATCAGTTCCATAGTTGGCGCTATTGCAGGTATTCTAGTTGCACCAAGTATTACCCTGGATCCGTCCATGATGTGGGATCCACTGTTAAAAGGGTTCGCTGCAGGTGTACTTGGAGGCATGAAAAGTCTGCATGGAGTGGTCATTGGGGGTTTTCTCCTAGGTATCATCGAGAATCTTTTTGGATTCTATATTTCCATCGAATTCAAATCTGTGGTAGCCTTTGCGATCATCGTCTTGGTCTTGTATTTCAAACCTTCCGGATTATTTGATAAACACTATGTGAGAAAAGTATAATATGGCATTCTTCGAAATCAAACATCTCAACAAATCTTTCGGTGGCCTCAAGGCAGTCGATGACTTGAGTTTGATGGTAGAAGAAAAACAGATTTTTTCAATCATTGGACCTAATGGTGCTGGCAAATCAACGATATTCAACAACATCAATGGTCTCTATCAACCTGATAGCGGAGAGATCCTTTTCAAGGGTCAAAATCTAGTCGGCAAAAGACCGGATCAGATTGCCAAGATGGGTATCGCCAGGACCTTTCAGAATCTTGAGCTGTTCTCCCACATGACCACTATGGACAATCTGCTTCTTGGCCGGCATAATCATATGAAGACCTCTATTCTTGGTGTGGTAGCGCTATGCTTCAAAAGGTCAAAAGCTGCTAAAGAAGAAATCCAGCATCGACGAAAGGTGGAAGAGATTATTGACTTTCTGGAGCTGGAAGCGAGCAGGGATCAGTATGTTTCCAACCTGCCCTACGGCAAACAAAAACTCGTTGAACTCGGACGTGCCCTTGCGCTGGAGCCGGAGTTGCTGCTACTAGATGAACCTGCAGCTGGTCTAACACAGGAAGAACGTGATGAAATGATTTTTTGGATCAAGGATATCCGGGATCTCCTGGGCATCACTGTAATCCTTATCGAACATAATATGCAGATGGTTCAGAATATCTCTGATCGCATTCTGGCAATTAATTTTGGCAAACCACTGACGGAAGGCACTCCGGAAGAAGTACTGAGTCACCCTGAAGTGATCAGTGCCTATTTAGGTGAAGAAGTAACCCAGGAATAATGGCAGATCTAATACTAGAGGTAAAAAATATTGAGACCTACTATGATAAGGTGCGTGCTTTACATGGGGTCTCTTTTGAGATCGCCAAAGGATCTATCACTGCTATTTTGGGAAATAATGGAGCAGGAAAAACGACCACGCTCAATACGATCATCGGACTTCTGGATGATCAACCAGACAAGGGTACCATCTTGTTTGAAGGACAGCGAATCGATGGCAATGACACCGAAAAGATCGTCGGCCGTGGCATCGGTTATGTCCCTGAAGGACGAGAAGTATTTGACGAGCTGACTGTAAAAGAGAATTTATTAGTTGGTGCATATCTGAGAAGTGATTCCAGGGGAATTTCGGCGGACATGGATCGCATGTATGATTATTTTCCTGTCCTAAAAGAAAGGGCAAACCAACTGGCAGGAAC
>JAHHJQ010000070.1 GCA_018680005.1 Bacteroidia bacterium
AATTGGCAGCTTATGGTGCTAGCGCATCTGTATTTGCAGACTGGTGGGCATATAAGTTTGAGGTATACTACTCTACAGCTTACAATGCGGCTATACTTACAAAAAATGGAGTTGTGACTTCTATCAACTCAGACTCCGGGGACTATATCCGTCATCTATTTCACCAGGCAGCTAAAACACAACGATATGGTGGACTAACGGATAATGAAGCACTTCGGTTGATTACCATAAATCCTGCGATTCAATTAGGTATTGAGGATAGGGTCGGATCACTCGAAAAAGGAAAAGACGGGGATATTGCCATCTTTAAGGGACACCCGCTATCCATTTATGCGGTACCACAAAAGACGATCGTAGATGGTATAATCAGGTTTGATATTGATAATCCTGCTGATATGCGACTAAATATCAATCCGGAAGAAACCATTCCTGCATTTTACGAATCCATTAGTGATCATGAGGAGGACAAATGTATGCAAGGCGTATGGGAGCAATTATTTGGTAACCATTGATCTGCGAGTATTGTAAGTATTCAATTTTTAAAAGAAATGACAATGAAGAAATTAATTCAATTTATATCTGCCGCGGCATGTTTACTACTTCTGACCAATCTTTCAGCGCAGCAAGTAGTAAAATCCGAATACGGCACTTTTGCCTTAACCAACGCCACCATTGAGACCATTACTAATGGGACGGTCACAGGAACAGTACTGGTCCAGGATGGCAAAATTACAGGCGTCGGTGATGTACAGATTCCATCGAATGCTAATACAATAGACTGTACCGGATTGACCATCTTCCCAGGAATGATAGATGGAGGTACAGCATTAGGAACGGTAGAAGTGAGTTCTGTTTCCCTTACTAATGACAGCCGGGAACTTGGTGATTTTACACCGCACGCTCAGGCATTAACAGCAGTCAATCCGAGTTCAGCACTCATTGGTGTATCCAGAGTGGACGGCGTCACTACAGTATTGACCCAGCCAAGTGGTGGTAGATTTCCAGGAACCGCTGCTTTGATCAATTTGCACGGATACACGCCGGATCAGATGTATGCTGGTTTTAAGGCGGTCCGTTTGATATTTCCTTCATCCGGTAGAAGAGGAAGATGGGATCGAAGAAATGCTGAGGATATCAAAAAGGAAGAAGAAAAAGCTACCAAAAAACTGAACGAGCTTTGGGAGAAATGTGAGCTGCATGAAAAAATCGCTACTGCTCACGCTGCCGGAAAAGGAGATGCTCCTGAATACAACCCAGATCTGGATGCAATGCTTCCTGTGATGAGAGGTGAGATGCATCTATTAGTCGAAGTAAATAAATCAAACGATATCAAAACTGCCTTGAATTGGATCAAAGAAAAAGGTGTTAAAGCAATTCTGACCGGAGTTTCAGAAGGGTATCGTGTCACTGATGAAATTCTTGAATCCGGCATTCCTGTGATCACGGGCCCGATAATCACTGTGCCCGGGCGGTCATCAGATAAATATGATGCGGCTTACGCTAACGCCGGGAAGATGGCAAAAGCAGGTATCAAGGTTGCCATACGTTCTAATGACAGTGAGAATGTGAGAAATCTTCCATGGCACGCCGGTTTTGCCGTAGCCTACGGAATGGATAAAAAAGAAGCATTAAAGGCTGTCACGATCAACCCAGCTGAAATTTTTGGTGTTGGTGACCAGCTAGGTTCTATCGAAGTCGGCAAGATGGCCAATCTGGTTGTTACGGACGGTGATTTGTTCGAAACAAAAACAAATGTCAAGCATTTATTCATAAGTGGTTGGAATGTACCAATTGAAAGTAGACATACATTACTTTACAATGAATTCCTGAATCGAGCACCAGGAGCTCAAAAGTAATCGATAGTATAAAAAACCATTAAAAGCACTATGAATGCCCATCCGTTTTTACGGGTGGGCTTTTTAGTGCTTAGGAATCAATTTCTTATTTGCTGGTGTACCATTTCCTTGAGTTGCAGGATTCTGGCTTGCGTGTAATTCACTAACTCTTGAGATTTCTCACCATCTATCCTCAGGTATTTTTGATAATTGGCCAATGCCATTCGCTTGTCGGCATAATACTCGTCCTGGCTTTTTGCCCAAAAGAAAAGATCATCCGGTCGTCGACTAAAATGATAAGCTTCTTTGAATGCGATCATTGAAGATTTTAATTGATTCAATTCTCGTTGAAGCACTCCAATATTTTTGTAATACGCGCCTACATTATTGGAGATTCCGATATCAATAGCCATTTCATAGGCTCGAATACTCTGGGCCGTGGAATCCAATCCATCATATGCTTGTGCCAGTCTATAGTAGGTCAATTCATTGGGCTTCTCATTTCTCGTGAGACGAATTAGGTGGATACGCGCATCATCATATCGCTCTTTTTCGAGATATGACATCGCCAACAATTTTTCATAATGATTGATGGTATCACCTTCAGCAAGAATGGACTCCATGATCCGGATGACTTGTTCGAATGAATCCAGCTTAAAGGCCACATTTGTCTGAAGGTATCGCAATGTTTTGTTGCTGCTGTTGATCTTCAATCCCTCGTCAATCATAAATTGAGCAGATTTCAAATCATTTGATTGCAAATAGAGTTTTGCCAAATCTGCTATCGTCTCAATATCAGTAGGATTGATCTCCAGCGCCTTCTGGTAGTGTTGAAACGCCCGCAATGGCTGGCCTAATTTAATGTCTACCCTGGCTTTGAGTTTATGATAGTGTGCAATGGTGCTGTCGATTTCGATGAGCGCGCCGTAATATGCTGAAGCCAAAGATGTTTCTGATTCCCTTTCAGCAATCGAACCGAGATATATGTTTGCAGTGATATTGGTACTATCCAGTTTAAGTGATCTTTTATAATAGATTTCGGCATCGACATTATTCCCCAATTGATAGTAGCAATAGGCGAGTTTGTTGATATAATGCACATTCTGATTATCGGATCGGACACATTCATAATATTGCTGAAGTGCCTTGCCATATTGAAAATTACGAGCAAATTGATCCCCTCGAATCAAAGCAGAATCAGGATTACTGGTAAAATCAGACTGGCCATGAATCACGGAGCAAAACAAAATTGCCAGAATAATCAAAATAGATCGCTGAGCGATTGGATTGAAGTAGGTCTGACGTCCTCGTTTAGCCATATTAATTAGTATAGTTATACTATATTTATTATTGATTCAGTACTTTTTATACTAAATCGAACATGAAAGATACCAGAACAAAAATAATCGAAACAGCAATTGAGCTTTTTAACCAACATGCCGTAGGCAATGTTCGTGTTCAGGATATTGCTAAGGCTTCAAATATCAGTCCCGGGAATCTGACCTATCATTTCAGGACTAAAAAAGAATTGATGAAGGCCGTGCATGATACCATGAAGTCGGAACTGAACTCCTTGAATTTTGGTGACTTTCTATTCAAAGAAACCATGGATCTACTTGATCTGACACGTACTTATCTCCAATTCCTTGTCAAGTATCGATTCTTTTACAGGGATATCATGGAGATTTTTACGTTGGTACCGGAAGTCAAATCAGCCTTTATTCGGCAAATAGGGCACATTATCAATTTCAATAGAAACACTACTTACCTCGGCATTGGCAAAGGATTAATCCAACCCGAACCCAGCCCGGGGATTTATGATTCACTTGCAAAAAACTCCTGGGCAATTTTAAACAGCTGGCTCTCTGCACGGGAAATTCTCGGTGAAGAGGCAGTCTCTATAGAAGAAGGATTAAAACTAGTCTTGGATATGCACTATCCATTCTATACCGACAAAGGCAAAGAGTTCTACCATGATGCTATCCAGAATCTGCAAAACCTATTTGATGACAAGCCTTCTAAGCTGAGTGCATGATCCAGGTATAGAAATGAAAACACAATCTTTGTAAATTTATTAGGATGAAAAACATGCTTTCTCCATCGGAATGGCTCAGCAAGGATGAACGAAAGATCATTCTCACCAAGAACAATTGGAGGGCAGCATACGAGGTGGGATTCACATGGCTGCTCATTATTGGAGCATTCGCACTGGTGATTTACTTTCCGCACCCCTTGTCGTACATCGTGGCATGGCTTATCATTGGCGGTCGTCAATTAGCATGTTCGATCATTATGCATGATACCTCCCATCATGCCCTTTTTACAAATAGAGCGCTGAATAATTTTGTCGGCAAATGGCTCGGGGGTTTTCCTGTTTTTTCGGATATGTTGAAATATCGTCCATATCATCTCATTCATCATGTCCATACCGGTACCGACGAAGATCCCGATATATTACTTACCGAAGGATATCCAACACATTGGTTGAGTATGACAAGGAAATTCTTTCGGGATCTGACCGGATTGACAGGAATCAAATCTCAATTTGCTTTTCTATTAATGCAATTGGGTATACTGGAATACAATCTGGGCAAGAAGATATCCAGGATTGAAGACCCAAATCGGAATTTCATTAAGCTTATCCAAAACGGATTCAAAAACCTATCAGGACCCATAATTGCGAATTTTGTCATTTGGTTGATACTATGGTCTATGGGTCACCCTGGCCTGTATTGGCTTTGGATTATTTCGTTGTTTACTTCTTATCAACTCTTTATTAGAATCAGGGCCATGGCCGAGCATTCCATGGTGAAGGATCGCACGGATCCGCAGGCCAATACCCGAACTACCTATGCAAGTCCACTGGAACGATTGTTCTTTGCTCCACACTTTGTGAATTACCATGCCGAGCATCATCTGATGATGACCGTTCCGCCGTACAACCTGCCCAAGATGCATCGCATGCTATTGGATAATGGTTTTTACGAAAAAGGCCTGTTGGAAAAAAGCTATTTGTCGCTGATTCGAAAAGCGATTATCTGAAATCAAAATCTACACGAACAATTCAGAACTGATTTGATCCGCATAAAACTTACCCTCTCTGGTCAAAAAGAATTTTTGATTTTCTATATAAAGTAATCCCTGGTCTGTAAATGTCGACGCCCTGTCCTCCCAATCTATATCAGGTTGGAAGTTGCTCAAGGATTCGAAGTCCACACCCCATTTGGTCCGAAGTCGGGTCATGAGATACTCGTTGCATTGCTCAGTCAGGGATAATTCTTCACTGGAAATGGGCAGTGTATCCTTTGCAAGACTCTTTAGATACAGGGCATTGTTCGATACATTCCACAATCGCTGATGTCCGTCGTAAGAATGCGCTGAAGGTCCAATACCTAAATAAGGAATCCCTCTCCAATAGTTGGAATTGTGTTGCGATATAAAACCCGGGCGAGTATAGTTGGAGATTTCATAATGTTCATACCCTGCATCGCCCAATACGTCCATGGTCATTCCAAACTGTCGGGCCGACAAGTCATCATCAACAGGATCCACTTTTCCAACCTTTACAAAATGCGCCAGTGCTGTTTTTGGTTCTACGGTCAGATTGTAACAGGACATGTGCGGGACTTCCAGCTTTATAGCTTGATTCAAATTTTCTAACCAACTGGCTTCAGTGCTGTTTTGTACGCCAAAGATCAGATCTATAGTGATATTTGAAATCCCCATTTCCTGAGATAAGGCAACTGAGGAAACAGCCATTTGTGCATTGTGCACACGATTCATCATCCTGAGTTCAGTATCATGAAAAGACTGTATTCCGATAGAGAGCCTATTGATACCTAAGTCTACAAAAGTTTTCAACTTGTGACGATCCAAATCATCGGGGTTGGCCTCCAGGGTGATCTCCGGATAGTCCGCAACCTTGAAGTTTTTGTGTACAGCTTCCAGAAGTTGTCCAAGGCCATCCTGATCCGTGATAGAAGGTGTCCCCCCACCAAAATAGATGGTAGCTATTTGTTCCCCTTTATTAAAAAAGTCCTTTCGAAGTTCGATCTCCCGAACCATTATATTGATCATTTCATTTCGCCTGGTCAAGTTCGTAGAAAAATGAAAATTGCAATAATGACACGCCTGTTTGCAAAAGGGAATATGGAAATAGATACCTGCCATTTTCTATTTGTAGATATTGAAATAAGGCCGATCTATTGCCCCAAATTGTTTATAAAACCTGGCCACTCCAGGAATCATGGATCCTTCGAAATCTAATGTTCGATGCTTACCTGCATTCTGTTGAATCAACTGATCAATCAGAAAAGCCATCGCATTGTATTGCCTTCCTTCATCACTGGACCTCGGAATGAGCAAGGTGATTCTATTCCCAAATTGCGGCGCTAACGCTACGGCCACTCTTTCATCATTTATGGATACTGAATATATCGAAGGTCTGAATAGCTCAGTTTTATAATCACAGATGGCTTTGATCTTATCGAGATGTTTGGGCGAAGGATCTTGACGATTAGAAAATTTTCGGATAAATGATTCCAGGATAGCAAATGCTTCTGACTCATGATATTCCAGATCATTCGCAGCGGCACGTTCCAGATTTCGAAGCAGGTGTTTATCATAAGACCGTCTGAGCACCTCATAGGAATCATGCAAATCCAGCTCGTAGTTTGTGCGCATAGCACTATTCAATCCATCTATATTTACCTTTCCATTTTCATGGTTTAACTGGTGTTGGAAGCGCCTAAAATGCTTGCGCGCCATGTTAATCATGTCCTCAATGGTATCCTTATCCGTGGTTCCGATAACACCAAGCTGTTGAACAAATGGTGGAAAAATAGATCTGGCTAGTAGCCATTTTCGATCGATCGGTATAGGTAAGATAGCTTCATACTTGCCAAGAACAATCGCATCCCAACTCCTGGTGACCGAATCCAGATATCCTGCCAGTGCATACATCCGGGAATTCCCAGAATCAATGACCCTTTGGTCCCACTTCAGGCGATTGATCTCTTTGTTTTTGATGTATCGGATCATTTCTTTTGAATGATGGCAATCCCATCCCTCAGTGGGAGGATAAGGTTCTCAGTCCTGGTATCATCTTTTAGATAAAGATTAAAATTATGTAAGGTCCGCGTATCCTTGTCTTTTGCCTGATCCACTACTTTCCCACTCCACAATACATTGTCCACGATAATAAAACCTCCCGGGTTCACGCGTTCCAAAACCAGATTGTAGTAATTCTCGTAGTCAAATTTAGCCCCATCTATATAGACCAAATCAAACTCTCCTTTGATCGTCGGGATCACTTTCAATGCATCTCCGATGTGCAACTTCACCTTGTCCTGAATGCCGGCTTCTTGAAAATACTTTTCGATAATGTGTCTTAGTTCCTTTTTTACCTCTATCGTATGTAGTAATCCCCCTGCCTGCAAACCCCTGGCCATACATATCGTAGCATACCCGGTAAAGGTCCCGATCTCCAAAATTTGCAGGGGTTTGATCATTTGAGCAATGAACTGCAAAAACAAACCCTGGAGATGACCACTGATCATTTGGGGTGACAACGTTTTGAGATGGGTTTCCCTTTCTAATGCATATAGAACAGGATCAATCTCGGATGATAGCTCACTGCAATATTTTTCTAACTTTTTGAGGGAGAAGTTCATCGATAGGAGTTGATGGCACGCCGTTGAAAATAGGATTTAATCATTGGGTAGATAAATATTGATGTCAATATCATTCCGCATCCAAAGTAGAACTCGGAAGTCAATTCTTCATAATCTTTTAGAAAAACCGCTGCCAGCAGAATGCCATAGACCGGTTCAAGATTGATACTCAGGTTAGTAGCAAAGGCTGAAATATGCTTTAAAGACATCAAACTCAGAACAAACGCCAAAGTAGTACAGATAAATGCCAGGATCATCAGATAACCAAGGTCTGCCAGCGAAGGCCAAAATGAAACATTGACATCTTCAACTAAATAATAAAATGGCAAGATCAGACTCATAACAATCCAGGCGGCGCCCATCTCCAAAAATGTCATTAATCTGGGCCCGGTATCATCGATAAATTTTTTGTTTAGCACTGTAAAGATCGATGCCAGCAAGGCTGCCCCGATGCCTGCCCATATGCCATTCATCATCTTAAGATCCGTACTGTTCACGACGAGGATCATCCCCGGTAGTATCATCAACCCAAGGATGATTTCGTAACCCTTGAGCCGTGTACGGAGGATCAAAGGTTCCAGTAGTGCAGTAAAGAACGACACTGTAGCAAAACAAACAAGAGCTATGGAGGGGTTCGAAAGCTTGATCGATGCAAAGAAGAGAATCCAATGCACCGCTACCAGAACACCGATGCCTAAATATCTGAACAGCATCTTCCTGCTCAATGATTTTAATGATTGAAAAACCGGTATGAGAAAAAAGAAGCTAATGCTGGTAAAAAACACCCGCCACCAGACTAACGGAATGGCACTCAGTGTAATCAGATCACCCAGTATTGCAGTGAAACCCCATAGAAATATCGCCACGTGCAATTGGATATAAGCTATACGTTTGGATTTTTCCATAATTCAAGGTCGGACCATAACGATTATGGCCATGTGAAAAAACAAAATTCGCACATAAAACCTTTACTTTGAGACGTCATTCGTGATGTATTTTATCAATCCTAAAACAAGAAAAGATTATGGCTATCAAAGTTGGAGACAAGGCACCATTATTCACACTCTATGATTCGGACAAAAATGAAGTCTCTCTTGAAGATTTCAGAGGTCAAAATGTTGTCCTTTTGTTTTTTCCTTTAGCATTTACCGGGGTATGTACCACAGAATTATGTTCTATGAGAGATGACATTGCCAACTACAATGATCTCAATGCACAGATTCTGGCCGTTTCAGTAGATACGATATTTAGCCTTGACAAATTCAAAGCAGAACAAAACCTCAATTTTCCATTGCTTTCAGATTTCAATAAGGATGTCTGCCGTGCTTATGATGCCTTCTACGAAGAATTTGTTTTGGGTATGAGAGGTGTTGCTAAGCGATCCGCCTTTGTGATCGACAAAGAAGGTCTTGTAAAATATGCAGAAGTGCTGGAGAGTGCTGGTGACTTGCCGGACTTCGATGCTGTTAAAAAGGCATTAGCATAAATTGATGAAAAAAAATATTCATTGTATATTTAGTAAGCAAAAAAGCAAAGATTTTACCCTATGAATATTGGATTTTCATTTGAATGGGAAGAAGATCTGGCCGTTGAAGAGCTTATTGATTCCGGTAGCGATACAACGTCGGAATTAGTGGTTTACAATGACGACATCAATACATTTGATTGGGTAATTCAATGTTTTACGGAAATTTTGAATCACTCGGCGATCCAAGCCGAACAATTGACGATGTTGGTTCATTTCAAAGGTAAAGCCACAGTAAAAACGGCAAGTGAGCGAATTCTTAAACCATTCAAAGATGCTTTAGTTGACCGCGGACTTTCTGCTGTCATAGAGCGTTGTTAATTCTACACTATTCTTAAGTATGAATAAGCAATGGCTTGGATAAGGTCATTGCTTATTTCATTGTGGTGCACATGTCAGAATATCATTGGTTGAAAAGCATGGATATTGAATTTCCGGATCCTAACGAAGCGGATTCAGAGGGTATCGTAGCCATCGGTGGTGATCTATCCATACCTACCTTGCTTTCCGCATACAGAATCGGCATATTCCCATGGTTCAATGAGAACCAACCAATTCTCTGGTGGTCTCCTGATCCGAGATTTGTTTTGTTTCCTAAAGAATTGAAGATCGCCAAAAGCATGCGATCTTATTTTAATCAGAAAAAATTTAAGATCACATTTGATCATGCCTTTCAATCAGTCATTAACGCTTGTCAGGAGATTCGGAGAAAGGGCCAACTACCAGGTACCTGGATCACCGAAGATATGAAGCGTGCCTATATTCAATTGCATAATGCCGGATACGCACATTCGGTCGAAGTCTGGGATGATGAAGATCTTGTGGGTGGTCTATATGGAGTTGCTATAGGTAAAGTCTTTTTCGGAGAATCTATGTTTTCTTTGAAAAGTAATGCTTCCAAAATGGGTTTTATTCAACTGGTAAAAACATTAAGATCCCGAGGTTACAAAATCATTGATTGTCAACAAGAAACTCGACATTTGCAATCCCTTGGCGCCAGGAGCATACCGAGGAAAATATTTTTGGACAGAATAAAAAAACTGACCATGTACCCAACAGATAATGAAAGTTGGTCATCATGGTCAGAAGAAACTGATGCATAAAATCATAAGCTTTACCTTTTTTAATCTGCTTTGCATTTCTGCAATATGGAGCCAAATTGATAGTCTCCAATACGGTTCGCCTGTTGGATGGCCTATACAGCTTTCCGGTACGTTTGGCGAACTCCGTCCAGGACACTTTCATATGGGTATAGATATCAAATCACCTAATGGAGGAACCGGACATGACATCCTTTCGATCGCTGATGGCTATGTCTCGCGTATACAGATTTCATCCGGAGGATATGGAAGGGTATTGCACATTGTTCATCCTACCGGACATGAATCCGTATACGCACACCTGAATGCTTTCACTCCTGAGATCGATCAATATGTAAAAGATGTGCAGTATCAAAATGAATCTTTTGAACTGGATTTGATGCTATTTCCGGATCAGTTTGAAGTAAAAAAAGGGCAGAAAATTGGTGAAATGGGGATGACCGGGAGAACTTTTGGCCCACACCTACATTTTGAGATTCGTGACAAGTGGACCGAATTAGGCCTGAATCCTCTCTTGCTGGGAATTCCCGTCAATGACACTGAAGCTCCGAGATTCTATCAGATCAAAGTCTATGAATACGACAATAATTTTCGTGAGATCCATACCCAGGAGCTTAAGATAAAAAGCAATGGCAAAGGATATACCACGGCGCCCTCACGGATAACCGTTCATTCTGATTTCATAGCTATTGGTGTCAAAGCTTATGACCGGATGAATGGGGTCAGAAATTTAAATGGTGTTTTCTCTTTTGATATGAATGTGGACGGCCAACCCATATTCAGTTGTGATTTTGACACCTTATCGTATCGACAACAACGATATATCAATGCACACAAAGATTTTTCGGCATTTGTATCTAAGGACGCCTACGTCAACAGGATGTGCATTCTTCCCGGTAACCAATTGGACATTTATTCATCCAATGAACAAAGTGGTATTATCCGAGTGGGAGATGATCAAACCAAAGCAATAGAAATCGTTGTTTCTGATCATTATAAAAATCAAAGGACCATACGTTTTGAATTGCTCAAAGAGAATGATCCGCCAGAATACTCCACCACGGTCTTTAATCACCATATCCAACATAATACTCCTTCCACATTTAAATTAGGTGAATTGACGGTTCACTTTGATAAGGGGCATGTCTATCAAGATGTATACGCTAAGATTACCTCAAGTCTGCATGACTCTTTGCAGCAGAAGATCTATCATATTCATGAAAGGTCAGAACCCGTGCATCGACCTTTCCAAATTTCGTTACATCTTCCGGAAATTCCGGACTCAATAAGACCTCAGACCTTTATATCAGGGATTAATTCACGCGGTGATCAGGCCAATTATGGGGGACGTTGGGAAGGAGATACTCTGACAACCATGCTTTATAGTTTTGGTGATTTCACTGTTGCCTTAGATACCATAGCTCCGACCATTGAAGTCAAATCCTTTGAGTACGATCTACAGGATGCTAAGGCTATGTCGTTTACGATTAAAGATCAATTCCCAAGAGCCAGATTGACTTATGAAGCACGAGTAGACGGCCAATGGATATTGATGGATTATGACGCCAAAAAAGATCGGCTGACACATTACTTTGATGATCGCATCAACCCAGGGAAACACAAGATGACCCTACGCGTCAGTGATCGCAAGGGCAATGACACAGAATGGCAAGGGGAATTTATTCGATAAATCCCAGGTCTGTTCCCCATCTCAGCTTGCTCTACAATTCATCTAAATTGATTGTGATGGATTATCCGAAATCGATTTGAAAATCATTACTTTTCAAGATCTAATGATTATCTGAATTCGAACCCTTGAAACATGTCTTCCTAACCAAAGCCTATGAAGGAGAAAATCATGATAATTGGCGCTGCTGGACAGATCGGTTCTGAACTGACGGTAGCCCTTCGAGAGATATACGGCTCTCGGCGTGTGTTCGCCACAGACATCAAGCAGGCTTCACCAGAGGTCATGGATGGAGGCCCATTTCAAATACTGGATGTGATGAATGATAAAATGTTGATACATTTTGTAATTCAGAACAAGATCACGCAGATATATCATTTAGCAGCAGTACTGTCTGGAAATGCGGAAAAATTTCCGACGCAAGCGTGGCGAATTAACATGGAAAGCCTCATGAATATTCTTGAGGTGGCCCGGATGGTGGAAACTGTGCACAGAGTATTCTGGCCATCATCGATTGCGGTTTTTGGCCCCACTACTCCTCATAAAAATACACCTCAGCTCACGGTCATGGAGCCAACCACTGTATACGGTATCAGCAAACTGGCTGGAGAACGATGGTGTGCCTACTTCAATAAAAAGCATGATCTGGATATACGATCGATAAGATATCCCGGATTGATTAGCTATAAGACAGAAGCTGGCGGGGGTACTACAGATTATGCTGTGGAGGTCTACTTCAAAGCGAACAAAAATAAGCGGTATGAATGCTTTATTAGCGAAAACACCAAAATGCCCTTTCTCTTCATGCCCGATGCCATCGATGCAACAATTAAACTAATGCAGGCAGACCGAAAATATATTTCCATCCACTCCGGTTATAATATTGGCGGCCTGACCCTTGCGCCCATAGACTTCTATCATGAAATCAAACGAGTCATTCCAGAATTCGAAATGACCTATAAACCCGATTTTCGCGAGGATATTGCAAGGACCTGGCCCGAGAGTATTGATGGGTCTACCGCTACGAAAGACTGGGGATTTGAGGTCAAATACGATCTTACTGCTATGACGGATATTATGTTTGAGGAGATTCGAAAGAAATATGGTGAATAAATAATTTTAAATAATAGACTCCATGTACGGTGAACTCAAAAATCATCTAAAACAAGAACTGGATCAGATCCGGGAAGCCGGACTTTTCAAGAACGAGAGAATTATTGTCTCGCCCCAGCAAATAGAAATTGCTGTCGATTCT
>JAHHJQ010000072.1 GCA_018680005.1 Bacteroidia bacterium
AGTGCATTACGGCTTTCCGAAAAGGGCTACAAAGTCCTGGTCATAGAAAAAGGCAAGTGGTGGAAACCATCCGATTTCCCCGAAAACAACTGGCAGCTGAAAAAATGGCTTTGGGAACCGAAATTTGGATTGAAAGGTTTTTTTAAAATGACTTTCCTCAATCATGTCACCGTACTTTCCGGAGTCGGTGTAGGAGGCGGATCACTGACCTATGCGAATACCCTTCCCATTCCAAAAAGTGCATTTTTTAAATCTGGTACCTGGAAAGATCTGGCCGATTGGGAAACTGAACTAAAGCCGCACTACCAGGAAGCCTATCGCATGCTGGGTGCAGAAGTTAATCCCAGTGCCGGCCCAGCAGACAAAGCCATGAAACGACTCGCCCAAGAAATCGGTCGAGAAGATCATTTCGAACCCACTAAGGTGGCCGTCTATTTTGGAAAACCTGGCGTTACTGTTCCTGACCCTTATTTTGGAGGAAAAGGGCCTGACCGCACAGGATGTGCGCTATGCGGAGAATGTATGACAGGTTGCCGGCACAACGCCAAAAACACGCTGGATAAAAATTATCTCTATCTGGCCCAACAGTTGGGAGCAGAGATCAGAGCAGAACATGAGGTGACCGATGTCTTGCCCAGAGGTGCAGTAGATGGTAACGAGGGATATACCGTGTATTTCAAAAATGGTAGACAAAAAGGTACAGTCACTACAAAAGGCATCGTTTTCGCAGGCGGGGTGCTGGGTACCGTACCACTGCTGTTAAAACTAAAAAAGCGCTCTTTACCCAATCTCTCCGACAAAGTCGGATGCAGAGTCAGTACCAACAATGAAGCCCTTATCAATGTGATGACGAAAGATGACGACATTGATAATACCAAAGGGATTGCAATCGGATCCATCCTTCATACGGATGAGAATAGTCATTTGGAGCCGGTACGATATGGCCAGGGATCAGGTTTCTTCAAAACCATGATGCTTCCGATGGCGCATGGCAGCAATTTCATTGTCCGATTGTTCAAAATGATTTGGGAGATCATCAAGGCTCCGTTGGTAGTTTCCAGAATGATGTTCACGAAAAAATACTCCGAGAAGTCAAACATTCTGCTTTTTATGCAGACGCTAAACAGCACGATTCGCATCAAGAGAGGAATGCTGACGCCAATGAAGACTGTTGTCGAAAGTGGTCCCAAGCCCAGCGCCTTTATTCCGGAAGCTAAGGATCTCGTCGAAAAACACAGTAAGATCGTCAATGGTACTCCTTTCGTCAGCTATTTGGAAACCTTGTTCGGTATACCAACCACAGCACACATATTAGGAGGTGCAGGAATGGGTGCCACCAAAGAAGAAGGCGTCATCAATGCAAACAATGAAGTCCATGGTTACAAAAATATGCTTGTCTGTGATGGGTCGATGATCTCCGCTAATCCAGGTGTAAATCCTTCGCTGTCGATTACGGCAATTAGCGAGCTTGCGATGAGTAAGATACCTGCTAAATATGTTATTAACCCTGGCAACCACTCTACGATTGACAGCTAACAAAAGGAGCGATTAATCAATTGACCAATACTTTAACCCAACATTCGTGCATTTATACGATCAAGATCACATCCGGAATTTTTACAATGATTATGGCGAACTCGAAACTTCCCGATGGGATAAATCAATTATTGAAAAGGTAAAATTTCAGGTTCATCAGCATTATTTGACAAAGCATATCCAACCTGGCGATGTCGTCCTCGAATTGGGTGCAGGAACCGGCATGTTTACAAAAGAAATTATAAAAAATTCAAAAGGCCTGGTTGTTACAGATTTGTCACCTGTACAGTTGGATTTGAATAAGAAACGAGCTAGTGATTCAGGATATCTGGATAGTATCCAACAATGGGCGCTTGTCGATATCTGTGATCTGTCTCCATTTGATGACCAGCAATTTGATAAAGTCGTCTGCTATGGAGGTCCTTTGAGTTATGTCTTCGAGAAAGACACCGTCGCCCTAGGTGAAATAAAAAGAGTCCTTAAACCAAATGGAATAGCTTTGCTTAGCGTGATGAATCTTTGGGGAAGTATCAATCAATCCATGACTAGTATCCTTACAATATCTAAAGAAGACAACGACAAGATCATATCCACTGGAAACCTTCATCCAAGCACATTTACGGATTCTTCGCATCATTGTCATATGTATCGATCCGAGGAGTTCATAGCTACGCTGCAAGAATCGGGCTTTGAAATTATTGCTTTATCAGCCTCGAATTGCCTTTCCACAAGAAGAGCAGAGGACCTTGAGGCAATGGAAAGTGACCCGGATAAATGGGCTTACTTTATGGATTTGGAAATCAGCGCCTCTAAGTCTCCTGGCATGATTGATTCCGGGAGCCATATGATAGTTGTGGTGCGAGCCTAGAATGTATGTATGACCAATTCTAATATTTAACCATGTTCAATAAGACTGCCGACCTATACGACCAAATCTATAGTTTCAAGGATTATGAAAAAGAGTCGCTTGAAATAACGGATCTAATCCAATCTTTGAAACCTAACTGCCAGTCCATCCTCGATCTGGGCTGTGGCACAGCTGAGCATCACAAATATCTGAAACAAGATTTCCAGATCGATGGTCTTGATATCAATAAGGACTTTATTTTAGTCGCACAACAAAAAAATCCGGAAGGAGCATTTCATTTTGCTGATATGACCGATTTTGAATTGGGAAAAACCTATGATGCCATCATCTGCCTATTTAGCTCTATCGGATATGTAAAAACGATAGATCGGTTAGCATCTACTTTGCAATGCATTCGGCGTCATCTAAATCCTGGAGGATTAGTCATTATCGAACCCTGGCTTACTCCGGAAACCTGGTATGACGGCAAACTCCATATGTTGACTTACAATACGGATGACATCAAAATATGTCGCATGAATCAAAGCCAGACAAGAGGCATCCTATCCATCATCCATTTTCATTACTTGGTAGGTACATCTGACACGGGGGTATCTCATTTTGAAGAAATTCATGAATTAGCCTTGTTTACAAAACAAGAGATGATCGATGCATTCCAACAGGCAGGCTTCAAGGTGCGGTATGATGCGCAAGGTATAACGGGACGTGGGATCTATTCTGCATTTTTGAGTTAAATATGGATTAGCGATCAACATATGTCTGTCCAATTATTTGCAATACAACTTCCTGAATATAAATTTGAAAATGAACTTGACTATGATGCAGTGGGCAAAAAAGTGGATGATCTGTTGCTTGCAAATCTGGAAGATGGGCAATATATCGAAAGATCAATTGGAAAGGGGCAGGCCTCTAATGCATTGAAAGCAATTATTAAAATTGAATAAAATACTCGCCCTGTACGATTCCAAAAATTCAGCTGATCTAAGCGAATCCAGACCATGGAGCATAGGAATTCTATCTAGCTCATTTGGAAATTCAAAGTCAACGAATTCGATCTCATCATAGCTATAGCTGAGCATCAAGTTTCGAATTGGAGTAGAAACCACACTAATTTATTGGCTATTTCATAAAATGGAGGTAAATTGGTTGACCAATATTTGGTTGACCAATTTAATTCTATCCCATAAGGGATCAAATACTGACCAAAAATCAATGCCCATTTCTATGAAATTTCCAATTACCATTCTCACGCTATCCTTTTTTCTATTTGGGTGTAACCCATCAGGGACAGTCAAAAATTCACTAGTCGTCACTAACAATACAGAATTATCCGAAGCGATCTCGAATGCCCAGCCGGGGGATGAAATAGTCCTGGCCAACGGAAGTTGGAAAGATGTTCAGATCAGATTTACAGGAGATGGCACGGAGAATCAACCCATTACCCTCAGGGCGGAAACGCCAGGTGAGGTTTTTATAGAAGGTGCTTCGGATCTGAAGCTGGGAGGTTCTTATCTGATCGTCAAAGGCTTGCACTTTAAGAATGGCGCCAGCCCTACATCAGCCGTGATTGAATTTAGCGCAGATGATCAATATGCTTTCAATTGTCGTGTAACTGAATGTGTCATTGAAGGCTTCAACAAATCCCAAAGGAATAAGACAGATCTATGGGTGCAATTCAAAGGCCGACACAATCAATTGGATCATTGTTACCTGGCAGGTAAGTCCAATCGTGGACCAACAGTTCGCGTAGATCTGGCAGGTAATGAAAGCATCAAGAACTATCATCAAATCGTCAATAATCACTTTGGTCCAAGACCACCCAAAGGAGGACCAAGTGCTGAAACGATTCAAATTGGCAATAGCTCCACGTCTATGGTCCCCAGCTATACCCTTGTGGCCAACAACCTTTTTGACGAGTGCAATGGAGAAGTAGAAGTGATCTCCAGTAAATCTAACTTCAACGAATTTCGGAACAATGTCTTTTTCAAAAGTGAAGGTTCACTTGTTACACGACATGGCAATTATTGTATTCTGGATGGCAACTACTTTATCGGTGATGAAAAATCACCACACATCGGCGGTATACGTTTGATAGGCACAGGGCATTGGGTAACCAACAACTACTTCTACGAGCTCAGAGGAAAAGAATTCCGAAGTCCATTGGCCGTGATGAATGGCATACCTAAGTCGCCTTTGAACCGGTACATTCAGGTCACGGACGTCGTAGTTGCGAATAATTCATGGATCAATTGCAGCTCGCCATGGCATTTTGGCGTTGGTTCTAACGTGGATCAAAAAGATGTGCTACCGGCTTCTGAGATTCGTTCTGAGCGTCCGATTCGAACTACCGTTGCCAATAACTTGATTTATAATGCATCTCCCGATGATCAACCCATAGTCGCGCATGATCTTTTAGATGGGATCAATTTTAAAAGCAATGTGATCAGCAACCAGGGAGGCACTTTTGATGAAGTGAAAGGTCTTGAAAGTCAATCTTTCGACGTAGCGGAGCTTGGTGAATATGTTTTTGCTCCTGCAAGTGATTTGTCAGAAACTGAACCATTTGTTGGATTTGAATTTGAGTCTATCACAAACGACTTATTCGGAAATCCAAGAAAGGAAAACAACTCTATCGGCGCAATTAATAGTGGTGCCACATCAGCTCCGCCTATTCTGGATGCGAGCCAATACGGGCCCTCATGGTATTCTGCTGTACCCGAAGCAAAAGAAGGTACAACACACCAAGTGACACCTTCATCCAATGATCTGGCAAGTAAACTAGAATCCGCACAACCTGGTGATATTATCGAATTGGCAGCAGGGAACCATGAAATCACAACTCCACTGGTAATCAACAAAGCGATTAATATTCGATCCGGAAGTTCTGATGATCAGGCATTGATCCAATATTCAGGTTCTGCCGGGTCACCGGCATTTGAAATGCATCCCGGAGGTGAATTAAAATTAGAAAACGTAGCATTAGTTGGAAAAGGAGAACAATATGCATTCGCCCCTTTAGCCAGCGACATGTCCAGTCTATATAACCTGGATGTTAAGAACTGTACCATCCGTGATTTTGACTATATCCTGAAGGCGTATAAATACTCTTTTGCTGAAAATATCAGTTTTACCAATTCGACATTAAGCAACTGCGACAATGGCCTGGAACTATCAGAAGAGAAAGAAGATAAGGGCGAATACAATGCAGAAAATATCTTTATCGATAACTGCCAATTTGATAGAATTGATCAGAATGTGATCGATTATTACAGGGGCGGATATGATGAATCTACTGTCGGTGGGAATTTAGTGCTTACCAATAGTCGATTTTCCAATTGTGGTGGTAAAGAGCGTAATGGCGTTTTGGTCAATACCTACGGTATTATTAACGTGGACATTTCAGGAAATACCTTTATGAACAACCGTGTCCAATTGGTAGCGCTCCTTTGGGGAGCAAAGAACAACACACATTCCGACAATAAGATCACCAACTCTGGTGCCATACGTGTTGAACAGAATTTAAAACTAAATCTCCTTTATTAAGAGAAAGCAAAGTGGAAGAAAGAGAATGACAAGATCAAGTAATAACTAAATTATGAAATGTGCCCGACCATTAGTATTCCTGATCATTATGATGAGCTGCTTTTGGAATCCCATTGGTGCTCAAAACATTCCTTCGGACAGGATTCTCGACGTCAAGGAATTGTCTCAATTTTTGAAGAAGGATGTTCGGTCGGAGCTGGCAGAAAGCCGCAAAATATCTGATGACCAGTTAGCCACTTACTTTCGTGAAAAGTTTTCTGAGCGATTCTTTTATGATTATCGAACTGTAAACGAACGTTTTGCGCTTTACAACAAATTATACAGCAATCAATCGCATCATCAAAACCGTGCAATGGATCACATGGGTAAATATGCGGATTCAACGCAGTGGGTATTGCCATTCAACTATCTCAATGGTGAAGCCGTTAATGCCTATGCACTCAGACATCTTGCCCGGCAACACAAGATGGTAGATATCGCCCTGCATTATTTCAATAATGGCAGAGATCCAAAGTACATCCGGTATTTTGAAAATCAGCAACGATCATTGAACAGAGCCTTTGATCTGGGACAATATGAAAAAATTGAAGATGGGAATGGCGTCTACGAGGTCTTTCGATCGGGCTACAGGATACTCAATTGGCTATGGATACACAATCTGTTTTTGAACGAAGAGGAGTATTCCAATACCGATCAATTGCAGACTATCGCTACCCTACTTCAACACGCGGCACATCTTTATGAGCACAATGACAAATTTCGTCCAGGCAACCATCAGACCAGAGGCATGTCAGCCCTCGCCTTGGTGGCCATCTTACTTCGCGATTTTGAGGACACAGATCTTTGGCTGGAACGTGCCATGCTCAGATTGAGTGAACATCTTGATAAAGAGATCAATGATGACGGTTTTCAGTTTGAAAGATCTGTTCATTATCACATGAGCGATATCAAAAACTACTTCTATGTGTACCAATTGGCTACAATAAGCCAGCTTGAAGTAGATGACGAATGGACAGATAAACTACGTACTCTATTCACCACCTTAGTCAAAATTGCCTATCCTGACAAGAGTGCTCCGGTACTCCAGGATGATACTGAAATTCCCTGGGGAGAAACCAATGATATTGCAGGTGTCATGACGTTGGGATACCTCTTGTTTAAAGACCCCGAGTACGGTTATTTTGCCAGAAATCGCGTCAATGCCGGTGTTTATTGGTTTTTGCAACAGTCCCAATTGGATCTTCTGGAAGACATACGGACAAAAAAACCAACTTACGGTTCCCTAAGCTTTCCAAATACCCATTATTACATCATGCGTGAAGGCTGGGAGCCAAATGATAAAGTGATGGTGATCAGCGCGGGCCTGGATGATCAAAAACCAGATCATCAACATGGCGATATGCTTGGCATCCAGGCGATGGCGAATGGCCATCCAATTCTACCTAATTACCAGGTACGTTATTCTCTAACTGATTTCGATCTATTCAAGAATTCGATGGTCAAAAATGTGGCCTTGGTGGATGAGGAACTACAGGGCAAAGAATGGACATCTAACAAAGGAGGAAGTGGTTTTGGAAAATTCAGGAATTTACCTAATCCCAAAGTGATCACCTGGAAGAGCAACAAGGATTTTGATTTGTTTGTGGGTAGTCATGATGGCTTTGAGAATGTAGGGGTTCGCCATCAACGACAAGTCATCTATATCAAGGATGATTTTTGGATCCTCAAAGACAATTTTCAATCGGACGCTGAACATGAATACAAACAAATTTTTCAGGGACACTATACCCATGAAGAAGGACCTGATCTGATTCGCGCTTCATTTCCTGAAGCCAGTGGTTGTGATATTGTGCAACTCAAGTCCATTGACAAAGTTAGCGGCTCAGGTGCACGAGGCAAAAACTGGACGGTGCTATCCAAGACCGGTGAATCAACGTTTAGCTTTATCACCGCTCTCTACCCTTATCGAGGTTATAATAATCGTATCGACGAATCTATTAAAGACCTTCATTTGGGAGAATGGCAGGTGAATAATTCTGAATGGACCTATAACGCCAATAAAGCCACCGTACTCACCAAAACCCACGAGGCATACTTCTTTGATGTCCAAAAATTAGATCGAGAAGGGCTGAATATTCAGACATCCAAACCTACAGATCTATACATCAAGTTAGATGGAAAGGAACTCAGTGTTCACCTTCTGGGTACTACAAACGCCGATCTAATGGTGACCTATGGAGAAGACACAAACATTTTAATCGCCAAAAAGGAGATGAAGCCTGGAGACCAACTTGAGATACATATTCCAAAATAATCACAATCTATTGTAGCCCAATCAACCAATGCATACAACTACTTCAAACAAAACGAAATGACCAACCCAACAAAAAAAACTTCTTTCTTTAGAAAAATCCTATTGCTCATTGTTGGATTTGGTCCTGGCATTTTCGCCATCGGATATACCATCGGGACGGGAAGTGTAACATCTATGATAGTGGCTGGAAGTACCTACGGCATGCAACTTTTGTGGGTATTGCTCCTCAGCTGTATCTTCTCTGGTTTGTTGATGTACGCATATGGAAAATTCGCCCTGGTCTCGGGAGAATCAGCTTTGTATAGTTTTAGAAAACATCTCAAAGGCGGAAAAATAATTGCGATACTTATTCTTATAGGTATATCATTTGGACAGTGGAATTCACTCATCGGAATAATGGGTATTTCTTCCAATCTAATCTTTGAGATTATTGCCATCTATTTCCCGGCCATTGAGGCCTTTGAATATGAAGCTGTGCTGATTATAGCAATAATAGTTATTGGAGTAATGTATAAACTCCTTCTTATGGGAACATACAATTTCTTTGAAAAAGTACTGATCCTGTTTGTATCCATCATGGCTGGGTCCTTTCTGTTTTCATTATTCTTTGTTCATCCGCTTCCTGCAGAAGTGATTCATGGTTTGGTACCCAAAATCCCTGAAGTAGAAGGTGGTCAGATGCTAGTTGCGGCATTCGTTGGAACTACAATGGCAGCTGCAACATTTCTGTCTCGACCATTATTCATCCAGGGTAAGGGCTGGACATTAAAAGACCTGAAAGTTCAGCGAAACGATGCCATCACCGCTGCCGCATTGGTATTTTTCATTAGTGCTACCATCATGGCTGTTGCCCATGGAGCACTTTATCACCAGGGCAAACCTGTGACTCACGTGCTGGACATGGCAGGAACCCTGGAACCAGTGGCCGGAAAATCTGCGTTAACTCTATTTTTCTTTGGGACACTGAGTGCAGGTCTCTCGTCCATTTTTCCTTGTTTGATGATTGCACCTTTGCTCTTAGCCGATTATCAATCTGGAAAACTCGATGTAAAATCTAAGCAATTCCGGGTGATAACAGCTATAGCCAGTTTATTGGCCCTGATGGTTCCAATTTTTGGTGGCAATCCGGTTCAAATGCAAATCCTGACACAGGTATTTAATGTATTTGTACTGCCATTAGTCATCATTGGTATTATTATGATCTTGAGAAAACCGGAAGTAATGAAAGGACACACTACCGGAATTGGTATTTATATCGGTCTTGGCTTTGCCTTGCTTTTTGCTCTGGTGATATCTTATAACGGCCTGATGGCTCTGATTAACTTCTGACTGTAAATGATAAAAAGAATCCATTGGTTATCTTCGTAACAGATCATGGATGAATACCAAATAGAGGCCAAAGCCAGACAACTGGTAAGGGCAAAAAAGTTCTTTTATGTACACCTGATATTCTATCTGGCTGTATCGATCTTCCTGGTTGTGATCAATGTTATGACTGCTCCCTGGGTATTGTGGTCTGTATATCCTACTGTGAGTTGGGGATTACTGGTAGTGGCCCACTATTTAGTTGTGCATTTTCTTATAGGATCTAATGCCTCGGAATGGGAAAGAAAACAATTGGCTAAAGAACAAAGACGACTCGAAGATATAGCCGATGATGCTGAAGATGACAGGCTGGAATTGTCACGTGAGCATCCGGCCCTTAGAGCAAAGGAAAGAGCCAAAAGAGAATGGGATGATGGGGATTTAGTTTAGAATTCCAATTCATGAAAAAAGCTAAGAAAGTTCATCCTGACAACAAACGTGATCTCCATCCAAGAAATAAGCATGGCAGCCGATATGACTTTGAACTACTC
>JAHHJQ010000082.1 GCA_018680005.1 Bacteroidia bacterium
GGTATTAAGCACATCAACTGTAATATTGTAATTCTTTTTTGCCGATCCGTAGTATCTCTTCCCGTTATTTAAAGGAATCAATATTTTGTTGTCACCATCACTTCCCATCCCTGAACCTTTCGACTCCAACAGACCAACAACTTTGTATTTGGTATTACCAACTGAAATGACGGATCCTAAAGCCTTATCATTCTTTCCATTGAAAAGCTTTTTGATAATGGTCTCTCCGATTAAAGCTTTATGATCTCCGTTATAAACTTCTGAGTTTGTAAATTGTCTTCCTGTACTCAAACCCATCCCTTTGGCCAGCAGATAGTTTTCATCTATCCCTTCCATTCGAACATTTGGATTGGTCTTTTCCGATCCATATTTCAGAGTTGCTTGTCCCGTGCAGTCTATCGAAATTGAAACACTTGCAGGAAATTCAAATTTTTCTTTGAATTTCATTGCCTGCTTGAACGAAATGGGTTCGCCTCTTTTAGATCTTCTACCATCTCTATTACCGCTAATCCCTGAACCACTTGGGTTTATGGTAAATGAATTAGCACCCATCGATGAAAAATTGTTGGTCATGGAATATATGATGCTATCAATTGCTGTCAGAATCCCAACCAAGGCCATGATGCCAGTAGCAATGATCAACATAGTCAGGACTGCCCTGGTAAGATTGGACTTGACAGATCGTAATGCAGTTCTGATGTTTTCCTGAAGATTCATTGAAATATATTGAAACCGATGGATCGATAAACACACAAGGATCCATAGAAAATCTTAGATGTCCATTTCTTTTCGATAGAAATTGATAACCATTAGACAGATTCCTTTCTACGGTGTAAGGCAAACTGTCTAGAGATTATTTTTTTGAGTTTTCTATAGATATATGGATTCGTAGCAATGATTTCACTTCCTGTCAAATGCTGGTCACCACCTTCAAAATCTGTAACCAGACCTCCTGCCTCCTTCACAAGAAGTTCTCCCGCTGCAATGTCCCAAATGTGCAGACTATATTCAAAAAAACCATCAAATCTTCCGCAAGCCACGTAGGCCAAATCCACTGCCGCGGCACCTAGCCTTCTCACTCCCCTTGTTTCTGAAATCAATTCCTTGAATGTCGAAAGATATTGCTCAAGAAATTCGAAGTCATAATATGGAAATCCTGTAGCAATTAAAGACTCTGAAAAATCTTTGTTTCCAGATACCTGAATTCGTTCCTGATTCAGAAATGCTCCTCCATCCTTCCAGGCGGAAAAGCATTCATCCATCATTATGTTATACACTACTCCGATAAGGATCTCTTCTTTATGTCGTAAGGCAATACTCACCGCAAATACTGGAATCTTATGAAGATAATTAGTTGTACCATCCAAAGGATCCACGATCCACTCGTATCCTCCATTTTGATTCTGTTCTACGGTATCTTCTTCAGTTACAAATCCTGCGACAGGCAAAAGTTCTTTGAGTCGTTGAACAATTTTCTTTTCGGCTTCCTGATCAACGAAGCTAACCAAACTGTTTTGACCTTTGAACTGAATATCTTCCAACTGAATTTTATTGAGATTGTCACGGATAAATCCACCTACAGATCTGGCTATTTCACAGACATCACTTGTTAATTCATTCAAATTCAGTTGTGTATCCATTTATTCTTTTGAGTTGTGATAACAGGACTGGCTTATACCCAGTATATAGTTATTGAGTATATCAATTTCCTCGGCAGTTTGGCCTCCATCAAAACCACTGAGTATAGAATTCTTAAAGTTTTTTGAGGCAAATTCTGTTAATTGTTTGGCAAGAGGCATATAGCTCCAGTGCCATTTTTCCTCATTATATCCATTTGGTCGGTTTTCATCCTTTTGGGTATATGGTTGACAAAATCCAAATTCAGCAGCATTATTGATTAGCCATTCATACTCTATCAATCCCTGACCGGATTGGAAATATCTGTTTTCCCAGTTATTAATATCTATGTCAGTTCCCCAATGATGTCTTGAGCTTCCAGGCATGGAACTGTATTTCAATATGATTAATGCTCTTTCTATGGGATCACTTACTGTTTTGGATAAGTTTTGACCGCTTTCAACTAGAGTAACACCGTTCCACTTATTTTCCCAAATTGCCTTTTGTCTTTTAAAATTTCTCGTATCGGAAATTATTGTCAAATCGACCCCATCTATTTTGGCTGCATGATGCATTCGTTTGAATGCTTCATAAGCCTCCTTTCGGAGATACATGCCATCTCTAGAGCAATATTTCCGTTCAATGACTGTAAAATCTTTGTGTTCGGAAGGTTCAAATTTACCGGTTACATAATCGAGAGAGAACCCGCCCTCCTCTGATTGCCTTTGTACAGTAGGGAGCTTGATTAACTCATCTTCCTTCACATTCGACTTAGGAGGATTATTACATCCATGTCCGATGCACACCAGAAGGCAGAAAAGCCATAATATGGGCGGCAATTTAAGATTCATCAGTTTACTTTGATTGTATTTCTAAAACCAAATAAGTTGTTATTGTTTATTTCTTTCAAAACAGGAACAGGTACCATATTTTCCCAGCCAGGTATACCTAATCTTATCATAGATAAAACTTCCTTAGAAAAAATATGCAATATATCCGGATCATAGTCACTGATATCTTTGATTTGATTGCATTCCCGCAGATGTCTATACAAGAACCTGATTTGTTCAGGAATATCAATGTTATCGCAATTGATCAATTCTCTGGTTTGATTATTCCTTGAAGGATATATATACAACTGAACTCTACTAATGAATACTTCACCAAATGCTGAAAGCAATCTTCCATCTTTATTCTTCTCAAATAATCGTTGAAGGATATTTTGAAGAACCAGTACTCCCAACATTAAACCGATTTTTTTAGGTTTGTAATCGGTAAAATACGATATCAATTTAGCATGATTGGTGCAATTGGAAATTATTACAGTTTGGCCAAGAGCACAAAGAATATCCATTCTGTCGACGAAATCCTTTTCATCCAATTCTTGGTTATCCTTTAAGTTATCCAAAGTAATCTCAGCCAGCAAGTTAGCTTCATCATCTCGGAGGTTGTTTTCGTCTTTGAATTGTTGAAATCCTTTTTTCAACATATCATAATTGACTTTTGTTAGAGGACGATAGCTGCCTCTAACGATCATAATATGCTTCTTATAAAGGAACTCAGAGGCATGCAAATTGCACTTGTCTGGTCCAAATATGGCCACATCTGTTAGTCCTTTGTCAACCAATTTCAAACTCAAGATCCGATCATCAACATTTTCACAATCAGGGCCTGTTGCCCGAATCATGTCAATAGACACACGACCTTGTATGTGGTCAACCAGTGATGAAATGAAGTCATCGGCACTTTCAAAGTGTCTAAAACATGCATATAACAGATTCACTCCTAAAACTCCTATCGCTTGTTGTTGTAGCCAGTTGTCATTGTCTAACATTTTGACATGGATGACAATATCGTTGGGTTCCCCTTCGGGGTCAATTTGGAATCTTACACCAAGCCATCCTTCTCCTTTGTTTGTTTTCTGATAATTAATTGCTGATATAGAATTGGCAAACACAAAAAATCGGGTTCCTTTTTTGTGATTATGTAGCCGTTCCTGCATTAGTGAATATTCATGATCCAGCATTTTGTAAATTCTGGATTCACAAACATAGCGACCACTTGGTTCGGATCCATAGATCTTGTCCGAATAGACTTTGTCATAGGCAGACATAGTTTTCGCAATTGTTCCTGCGGCTCCTCCTACTTGGAAAAAATATCTGGCTACCTCCTGACCAGCACCGATTTCAGCAAATGTGCCATATATATGTTCATCCAAATTGATTTCAAGCGCCTTTTGCTCTGTCTTAGTAGTGGTTCGGGACATGTAGGTTAGGTATCAGTTATTACTTCCTCAACTTAAATTTTCTGCAAAGGTACACAACCTTCAGGGTACAAAATTCATTCCCATGTCAGAAAGAATTATAATTCTAAACAACAGATAAACGAAGAAAATAAAAGATAAGCGGACCCTTTCTCTTCTTTGTATTTTTGCGCAAATTTTAAAAACATGTTTCCTAAGTATGACGTCATTGTGGTTGGAGCAGGCCATGCAGGATGTGAAGCTGCCATAGGTGCAGCCAACATGGGATCAAAGGTGCTATTGGTTACTATGAATATGCAGACCATAGCGCAAATGTCCTGCAATCCGGCCATGGGAGGCGTCGCTAAGGGTCAGATAATTAGGGAGGTAGATGCACTGGGTGGATATTCAGGAATTGTAACGGATTGGAGCATGATTCAGTTTCGGATGTTGAACAAGTCCAAAGGTCCTGCAATGTGGAGTCCAAGAGCACAAAGTGATCGAATGGCTTTTGCCATGAAATGGAGGTCTTTGTTGGAACATCATTCCAATATTGATTTTTGGCAAGAAATGGTCAAAGGAATCGTGGTTAAGAATGGTCAGGCTCGTGGGGTTCGAACTGGAATGGGAATTGAAATTGAATCAAAATCAGTGATCTTAACCAATGGCACTTTTTTGAACGGATTGATCCATATAGGTGAAAAGCATTTTGGTGGTGGTCGCGCAGGAGAAAAAGCAGCTGAAGGAATCACAGAACAGTTACAGGAATTGGGTTTCGAATCTGGCAGAATGAAAACCGGAACCCCTCCCCGTGTAGATGGACGATCTCTGCATTGGAATCGTATGGAGCTTCAACCAGGAGATCCTCAGCCAACCAAATTTTCGTTCACAGATACTCCCTTGCTCAAAGATCAGATTCCGTGTCATATCACATATACTTCGAAAAAGGTTCATGAAATACTAAAGACCGGTTTTCATAGGTCTCCCATGTTCAATGGTCGTATCAGAGGTCAAGGCCCGAGATATTGTCCTTCTATAGAGGACAAAATTGATAGATTTGCTGACCGTGACAGACATCAACTTTTTGTCGAACCGGAAGGCAGAGATACCTGCGAAATATATGTAAATGGTTTCTCCAGCTCACTTCCGGAAGAAGTTCAATACAAAGCTTTGAGACAGATTAGGGGATTTGAGGATGCCAAAATGTTCAGACCCGGATATGCCATTGAATACGACTATTTCCCTCCTGTTCAATTGTTTCCAAATCTTGAAACCAAGCTGGTTCGTAATTTATTTTTTGCAGGTCAAATTAACGGAACAACGGGATATGAAGAGGCAGCCTGTCAAGGTCTCATGGCCGGAATTAATGCACATCAGAAGATCAATGATAAGGCTCCATTTATTCTAAAAAGGAGTGATGCTTATATAGGAGTATTAATTGATGATTTGATCAATAAAGGTACTGATGAACCTTACCGAATGTTTACTTCCAGGGCGGAATACAGGATACTACTGAGACAAGATAATGCGGATATCAGATTGACTCCGTTAGTTACTGAACTTGGAATGAATGCCATGAATATCCGTATGCATAGAGTGATTGAAAAGAAGGCACAAATTCAAAAAATTCGAAAATATTTTTCAAAAACCAGCATCACCCCAGATCAAGTCAATGGTTATTTAGAGCGGCTAGGTTCAGCACTAATAAGCCAAAAAGTAAAACTCAAATCTATTCTTTCAAGACCACATGTAGATATATCAGGCCTTAGAAAAGCTGTTCCTTTTATCGAAAATGAATTACAGCAATTTGTTGAAGAAGATGTTCAAAGTGCTGAGATATATATCAAGTATGAAGGCTATATACAGAAAGAAAAAGACTTGGTTGAAAAGATGAATCGCCTGGAGTCTGTGAATATAAAGGATGACTTTGATTTTACATCATTGGGTTCTTTATCTGCAGAAGCAAGAGAAAAACTGAATAAGATCCAACCCAGAACTATAGGGCAAGCAAGCAGGATAAGTGGCGTTTCTCCTGCCGACATTTCTGTTCTTCTGGTACATATGGGGCGATAATGAAACTTGACCTATTGAAGGT
>JAHHJQ010000084.1 GCA_018680005.1 Bacteroidia bacterium
TTTCATGAATCTTTATTCACTTGTTTTAACTAGTATGGTTCTCCGAATTGTTAAGTCAAAGATAGGAGTAGGATTGGTATTTTTTTGACGTTGGAGGCCGGCTAATGTCATAAAACTGTCAAGCAAAAAGTGCATAATTTCATGCCCGAATAATCATTAAGTCTAGGACATAATTTTCTAATATTAGTGTGTTTTGGGGTTGCCAACGAAATATTATTCGTCTCCTGAATTGTCAAAAAAGTGTGATTTCGGCAATTATTTTTCCACAATCAGGTAAAAAAGAGCAGAAAGAAGGGTAAAAAGCACAATATGATGGTTTTTTAATGCCTTGCCTCGTTAAGTTATTAGCTGATGCACATAAAAGCTACAAGCGCAGCGACATAGGCCAGTACTGTCATTCCAACAAATTGAAGAATAGGCCACTTCCAGCTATTGGTTTCGCGGCGGACAATAGCCACTGTACTCATGCACTGCATCGCAAATGCATAGAATAATAGCAGGGATATCGAAGTAGCCAGATTGAATCGAGGTTGATTGGTCCCTTTGATGGTCTCATTTTTCATCCGATTGATGATCGTGGTGTCTTCAAAATCTTCCCCTATACTGTATATGGTAGCCAATGTACTGATGAATACTTCCCTTGCAGCGAACGAACTGATCAGGGCAATACCGATTTTCCAATCATAGCCTAGTGGAGCTATAACGGGTTCAATCCATTTTCCAGCCAGACCCGCATAACTCTCTTCAAGTTCTATGTCATCAGAAAATAGGGTAGTCTTTGAGGAATTGTCTATTTCAACAGTTTTTGGTCCATAAGAAGCTGAAAACCACAGCACCAAAGAAATGATAAGAATGATCTTTCCGGCTCCATAAACAAAAGCTTTTACCTTTTCGATGATAGTGATCAGGACATCTTTCCAATACGGCATTCTGTAAACCGGAATTTCCATGATCAGACTATTAGAGGCGGTGGATTTCATAATACCATTAATCAGGATAGCAGAAATCAATACTGCAAGAACACCAAGCAAATACAGTCCCATAAGCACAAGGGCTCTTGTATCCAATCCCATAAAAGCAGATGTATCTGGGATAATGATCGAAGTGATTATAATATAAACCGGGAGCCGCGCCGAACAGGTCATAAATGGAGTGACCAGGATGGTTATGAGTCTTTCTTTTTGGTTTTCAATAGTACGGGCAGCCATTACTGCCGGAATTGCACATGCAATACCCGACATAAGCGGAACGACACTTCTTCCGTTGAGTCCGAATTTCTTCATGATCCGATCCATCAAAAAGACAACTCTGGACATATAGCCACTTCCCTCAAGCATCGTAATAAAAAAGAAAAGCAAAGCAATCTGAGGAATAAAGATGGCTATTCCACCTAATCCCGGTATCAAACCCTCCGCTATAAGATTCGTGAACCAGCTATCGGAAAAGGTGCTTTTTACCCAGGAGGACATCGAAGCAAAAAGACTATCTATCATATCCATTGGCCATGCTGACCAGGAAAAGATTGCCTGGAAAATCAGCAATAGAACGACAAGGAATATGGCATATCCAATGACAGGATGGGTTACAATTTTATCAATCTTCAAGGCTCGCTTCGTAGCCTGGAGTACTGCTGGTTTGTATGATGTTTCCCTCAGGATCATATCGATCAGCCGCTGTCGCTGTATTAGATCCGATTGTATTCGATCATTGTTTGGGCCATCGCTGCCAGATTGGAATAAGTTGATCTTACTGATTTGTTTGATAACCCATTCTTTGTAGCTGTTCTTGGTCGGATTATTAAGATCTGAATAGTTGCTTCTACAAAAAGCATTAGGAATTTTAAATTGATCACTAATTATAGCCTGTTTTAACTCCGGTATTCCCTCACCTGTCCTTGCATTGGTAGAGTGAATCGGGAGTCCCAGTCTACTTGATAACTTATCCAGATCGATTTCTATTTCATTCTTCCTGGCTTGATCAATCATATTGATAGCTAATATCATCGGGATGCCGAGATCAGCTATTTGTGTAAAGAGGATGAGTCCTGTTTCCAATTGGTTGGCATCAAGAACGTATACTACTTTTTGAATCTCTTCATTGATAGAAACCAGCTCACTGAGGACAACCTGCTCATCGGGAGAAGAAGGAATAATGTCATATAATCCAGGAAGATCGACTAGTTCTATCGATTCTGAAAGCTTAGCAATCTTTTTGTCAACCGTGATACCAGGGTAGTTGCCAACCTTTTGACGCAGTCCGGTCAATTGGTTGTAAGTACTGCTTTTTCCGCTATTAGGGTTGCCAATTAATGCGATACGCATCAGAAATCAAATTATGGATTAGGAGTGACTGTGATTTTTGATGCTTCTGCTGCATCCAAAGCGATCATGCGGTTCTTATTCGAAATGCAAATCGTGCCTTTTTGAAATGTTTGAAATTCGAGTTTGACGATGGATCCGGGTTCAATGCCAAAAGAAAGCAGGCGTTTGATTGCCTGACTATTATTTTCAAAATCTTGTATCACAGCCTCTTGTGCCAATTCCAGATCAGCTAGCGTCATATTTATTTAGATTAAATCCAGACAAATATACAAAGGCTCTCATCCAACAAATGCAAGATCAGCACAAAAAATATTTCTGTTTAGTAAAAAGCGCAGACTAATTACAGAGATAGGATTTAATAGACGCACATTAGACGTGTAATGTGCTGTTGGAATGCGCTTCGGCTTTAATGATTTTAACAATTTGGTCTCCGCATGCCGTACATCCAAGAATGCGTGCAGGGTCAGTGCTTTTATCCGATAGTTCTTTAGTTCTATAACCTGTTTTGAGGAAACTTCGGACCGAATCCACAATCATTTGGCTTGCTGCACTATGCCCTCCGGCTATATCCAGCATCAGTGCCACAGATAGGATAGTGGCGATAGGATTTGCAATATCTTGACCAGCGATGTCGGGTGCGGACCCATGTACGGGTTCATAGATACCGGTATGGTCTCCTACAGAGGCAGACGCCAACATTCCCAGAGAACCTGCGATTTGGGAGGCTTCATCTGTCAGTATATCCCCAAACAAATTTCCTGTGACCACCACATCAAATTGCTTAGGATCTCGAATCAATTGCATCGCAGCATTGTCTACAAACATGTGATGTAGTTCCACATCCGGATATTTCGGTGCAATCTCCTGAACTGTTTCTCGCCAGATACGAGAGGATTCCAATACATTAGCTTTGTCGACACTATGTAGGATTCCTCTTCTTGTTTTGGCCGATTTGAACGCTGTATGTATGATCCTGCTTACCTCAGACTTGCTATAGAACATAGTATCATAGGCAGCGGTTCCAGAAGCTACACGACCTCTTTCTCCAAAGTAGATACCACCGGTCAACTCTCTGAAAAAGAGAATATCCGCACCCCTCAATACTTCAGGTTTTAGAGAAGATGCTCCAATCAATTCATCAAAGATTGTGATCGGTCGAATATTACTATATAGCTGTAATGCTTTTCTAATACCTAATAATCCTTGTTCAGGTCTGACCTTAGCCTTGGGATCGTTATCATATTTGGGATGCCCGACTGCTCCCAGAAGAATAGCATCAGATGCCATTCCTTTTTCTACAGTTTCACTGGGCAGTGCCATTCCGGTGGCTTCGATAGCAGCATGGC
>JAHHJQ010000095.1 GCA_018680005.1 Bacteroidia bacterium
GTCTGACATAGACCGCACTTCATCCTTGTCATATCCGTTCACTTCCAGCCATGTTATGAATTTTGGATGCAACACATGATATTCTTCCCAGTGATCTCCAGTTTCATCTTTGAAGCTAACTTTGGCAGTCTTGTCGTTGGGATTTATTTTTTTTCTTCTTTTATAGGATACCATAAAGACGGGTTCAATACCGGAAGAAGTCTGTGTCATCAAACTGGTAGTACCGGTAGGAGCTATAGTCAGCATGGCAATATTGCGTCTTCCCCATTTGACCATATCCCGGTATAGCGATTCGTCAGCAGCTTTGATTCTTTTGATAAAAGGATTGTCCTTTTCCCGGGTAGGATCATAGATGGCAAAAGGACCGCGCTCCCTTGCCAGATCTACGGAGGCTTTGTATACATTCAAAGCAAGCATTTTGTGGACTTCTACGGAATGTTCGATCGCTTCTTCACTGCCATATTGTAAGCCAAGTGCAGCGAGCATATCTCCTTCTGCGGTGATTCCTATGCCGGTGCGTCGACCTTCAATACATTTCTTTCTGATCTTTTCCCAAAGTCTTCTTTCTATGGCTTTGATTTCTCCAGGTTCCGGATCGGTGCTGATTTTGGACAGGATTTGATCTATTTTTTCTAATTCTAGATCGATGATGTCATCCATGATCCGGAGTGCCAACTGCGCATGTTCAACAAACAAGGCATTATTGAATCTGGCCTCTTTCGTAAATGGCTGGTCTACATATGCATAAAGGTTGAGTGCCAGCAATCGACAACTATCATACGGACAAAGCGGTATTTCTCCACAAGGATTGGTCGATACCGTTCTAAATCCAAGATCTGCGTAGCAATCAGGAATGGATTCACGAATGATCGTATCCCAGAAAAGGATACCGGGTTCTGCAGATTTCCAGGCATTGTGCACGATCTTCTTCCATAAATCCTTTGCCTCTATTTCTTTGACGACTTTAGGATCCTTGGCATCGACAGGATACTGCTGGACATATTTATCCCTGCCTAGACTTGCCTTCATGAAGGCATCATCAATGCGGACAGATATATTGGCACCAGTAATTTTACCTTGTTCTAATTTAGCATCGATGAAATCTTCCACATCCGGATGACGGATAGAAGTACTGAGCATGAGTGCTCCCCGTCTTCCGTCCTGAGCTACCTCCCTGGTGGAATTAGAATACCGCTCCATAAAGGGTACAATACCAGCAGAACTGAGGGCACTATTCAGGACTGCACTTCCCTTGGTACGAATGTGCGACAGATCATGACCGACACCACCTCTTCGCTTCATTAATTGCGTCTGTTCCTCGTCTACTCGGAGAATTCCCCCATAAGAATCCGCTTGATTACCAATAACAAAACAGTTCGATAAGGAGGAAATCTGATATTCATTTCCGATACCTGCCATAGGACCTCCTTGTGGAATGATATATCGAAAACCTTTGAGCAAACCAAATACCTTTTCTTCCGACAATGGATTGATATAGCGGTTCTCCATTCTAGCGATCTCCCGTGCTAACCTACGATGCATGTCATCAGGAGTACGCTCGTATATATTGCCTTTGGAATCCTTAAGTGCATACTTATTGATCCAGACATTGGCTGCCAGTTCATCTCCTCCAAAATATTTGGTCGCTGCTGACATTACCTCTTCAAAAGTAAGTCTGGTTTTAGGTATATCAATTTCCACTACCTTGTTCATCGGCATGATTGTGATGTTTATGGGTGTATGTATATCAATTAATTATATAAATGCATGCTGTTATTAATATGGAAGCCAACCACAGGCTACCTACATTTCTGACAAATCACGAACATCACTCTGCAACTATAGCAAGTAATAGCGTGAGGTCAGCATTCGACTGAATTAATGCGTGCTTTTGAAGTGGTAGAATAGACATTAAAGGTAGGATATAATCAAACCGACCAAATCATCTATTTATCCACATATGTTAGCAAAGCAAGCTAACGTATCCGGTGAGAGATCAAGGTCTGGATTAGCCGTAAAAAACTATACAATATAAATGCTGAGATATTGATCAATCATGATTGTTTTGAAGCAGTTGGTTGATCCGTTGAAGATTGGGAAGGTACCTTTTTTGTCATCATTATGACGTGAATACCAGCAGCTGTAATCAATATCGTTGATACAGCCATTTTGCTGGATACCATACTGCATCCTACGATAGCTGCTGCCCAGATTAATGCACTCAGAATTTGTATATCGGATAGCCATTGCATGAATTTATTCATAAGACTCAATTTCGAAAGATGAGAGTGTAAAAGATTAAGAAATGAAGATCATATTAGTGGTTATGTAATGCAAATATAATTACAACCAGCGTCTTACTTTGCTGGTATATGCCTCGTATTCGTTCTTGAATTCTTGTTTCAAAAAAGCTTCTTCAAGCCTGATTTGTGTATTGATACTGACACAAGAAAGTACAAGGATCAATAGCGTAACGGAATTGGGTATGACAAGAAATACTCCAATGTTGGCGAGCATAATACCCAGGAATATGGGATTTCTGGAGATGGAAAAAAGTCCGCTGGTGATCAGTTTTGTCTTGTTCTTAGTATCAATACCGATACGCCAGGAAGAGGACATCTGTGATTGTGCGATCCAGACTAGAATCAGTGATATGATCAGTAGACCCCAGCCAATATTAACCAGGATGGGTTCCTCTAAATACCAAAAAGGTAACAGATAATTGTACCACTCACTATTGAAGGCATAGATACTCACTACGACCAATTCGATAGTTGAGACAAAGGTGAATATCTTCCCATTAAAACCATGTGCATCATCGGTCTTATCAAAAGTCCATGGATTGATACCTGCCCGCTTCCAATG
>JAHHJQ010000097.1 GCA_018680005.1 Bacteroidia bacterium
ACCTTATGGATCACACCTATCGTGTTGGCGCTATGGGCACTGTAGAAGGATTTGAAAATAAATACTACAAAGGACGAAGACCCAATGGTATTTATATTCCTCGTTATTGGAATATCGACAAAGCAAGTCAATCCGATAAGTTTCTTCGTGGTTTTGGATACCAGGGCGGTGGATCCCGAACCGGATGGGGATCTGGTTCTAATCAGGAGGCATTTGGTGCAGAGTTTAAAGACAAGCTGATGCAACCAGGTCCATGGGAATTCTTTATCACTGGATTTGCAGAGTGCCTCCCATATCATGAAAATAAGGTCAGTCTGGATACCGAAAGTCTGGATAAGTGGGGACAACCGACCCTGGCCATTGATTGTGAATTCAAAGAAAATGAATTAGCGCTGAACCGACAGATACAGGAGGATGCTATCGAGATGTTGGAAAAGGTCGGACTCAAAGATGTCATCGGTTTTGACAATGAACATGAACCGGGCAATGGCATACACGAAATGGGCACTGCACGTATGGGGCAGGATCCAAAAACTTCTGTGCTCAATGGATTTAATCAGATACACGCCGCAAAGAATGTATTTGTCACTGATGGTGCTTGTATGACCTCATCGTCATGTGTCAATCCGTCGCTGACATATATGGCGCTTACCGCAAGAGCAGCCAACTATGCAATTTCAGAACTTAAGAAAAACAATCTGTAGGATGAATCGAAGAAAAGCCATTCAAAACGCATCATTAATTGCAGGCGCCACAATTGCATTCCCATCTTTGCTATCACTTATCAGTGCATGTCAACACCAGGATCGGACAACATGGACACCTATATTCCTCAATGCGGATCAGGCAAAATTGATCTCCACTTTGGTGGATATCTGGCTGCCTCGAACAGATACCCCCGGTGCTCTCGATGTTAAGGTAGATGTATTTATAGATTTGTTATTGGGTAAAGCCTATGACAGCAATGGTCAGGAGATGGTAAAACAGGAACTGGACCAATTGAACAAACAATGTCAGGAGCAATTTGGATCAGCATTTAACAACCTGTCGCGTGATGATCAGATTGCTTTCATCCAAGAACAAGAATCCTCTTCTAGCAAATTCAATAAATCGATTTGGGGCAAAACCATCGGCAAACAGGAACCGATTTCCTTCTACCGCTCCCTAAAATCTACTGCATTGTGGGCGTATTTTTCTTCCGAAGAAATTAGCAAGAATGTACTCAATTACGATCCCGTACCTGGTGTATATCAAGGATGTATTCCGCTGTCAGATGTGGGTAGGTTGTGGAGTTAGTGAATGACGACTAATTAATTGAATGGTTTAGTCAATTCCATTATCGGTAAGAATCGATTTTCTATAGAGGTTTCTAGCTGACCAATTACTTTGAATCCAAACCGTTTATAAAACTGTTCTGCATTGGGATCAGCATCCAAAAGAACTCTTTTGTGATCTGTTTTTTCAATTCTTTTGAAAAAGTCTTGCAGAAGCAGTTTTCCCAATCCTCTGCCGATAAACGCTGGTTCGATAAATAGAAAGTTCAGCTTGATATCTATGTCGTTCTCCGGTTGATATGCATAGAAGCCCAAAATCTGATCCCCATCTACGATTTTATAAACTTCATTTTCCGTTATGTATCCTGGAGTAATGGTCAGTTCATCTCGCCATTCGGCTATTTGTTTTTCGCCATAATGCCAATAGTCCTTTGACCGAATTGTCAACTCGGTTATCTCATCTGCATCTGAGGCAATAGCTTTTTCGATTTTCCAATTGACCATTAGCTGGTTATGTTTAGGATAAATTGTCCTAACTAAACCGTTTTTATTGAGCACCATTTAAAATATCGCTCAACATGTCCTGTCCTGTCATCTCCCAATGGGACAATGCAATCGGAATACTGCCGATATAATTGAGCTGATCAAAAAAATCGCTAAGGATAAAATCCTCTTGATTGACCTCCTTCATCCTGGCATACTCTGCCATCAAAAGTTCCAAAAGATATTTACCGGTGATATAGCTGGTGCCATATCCCGGTTGGCGCATATACAGATGCTGTTCGAAAATGAGCAATTCCTTCTCCGTCTTCATCCAGCCTCTTGGTGTATATTCTGAATGGATACCTCCTGCTTCTTCCATGGTCATCTCATTGGCATGCGCATACAAGGAACCGAGACCACGAGCAGCCCGCTGAGCGATCATGATGTATACGATTTCCCGTACCCTGGGATCATCGTCATAC
>JAHHJQ010000152.1 GCA_018680005.1 Bacteroidia bacterium
GAATACATGACCGGTGGCGTCGTAGTTATACTTGGTAAGACCGGACGAAATTTTGCGGCAGGTATGTCGGGTGGTATGGCCTTCATTTATGACAAAGATCAAGATTTCAAGAAACGGTTGAATGCTGAAATGGTGGATCTGGATCCATTGTCTGAAGACGATTTTGCAACGGTCCGAAAACTCGTGAGGAATCACTTTTCGCACACCTCAAGTAAGTTGGGCTTAAAAATCCTAAATGACTGGGACAACCTCAAGGCCCATTTTGTCAAGGTAATGCCTCGCGATTATAAAAGAGTCCTCAAGGAAAAAGCATCAAAAAAATCTAGGGAGCCGAAAGGTGAGAGAGCTAAAGTAGTCTAAGACTATATATAAAAAAGACAGAAAAATGAGTGATCCAAGCGGATTTATGAAATATACGCGTGAGCTTCCCAAGCCTCGCGATCCTGAGCAAAGGATAGAAGACTATAGCGAAATCTACAACGAATTTGACCACGATAAAGTGACACAACAAGCTACGCGTTGCATGAATTGTGGCGTGCCCTTTTGTCATAGTGGATGTCCTCTGGGTAATATCATTCCTGAATTCAATGAAGCCGTTCATGAAGGGGATTGGGAGCAGGCAACAGAGATATTGTTAAGCACGAACAATTTTCCTGAATTCACAGGAAGAATATGTCCTGCGCCTTGTGAAGCCAGTTGCGTACTCGGAATCAATCAACCGCCTGTAACCATAGAGAATATTGAAAAACACATTGCTGAAGTAGCCTTTGAAAAGGGTTATATGCAACCGGTGATTCCATCCTCCAGAACCGGAAAAAGCGTGGCTATTGTAGGATCAGGTCCGGCAGGACTAGCTGCTGCTGCACAATTAAACAAAGCAGGACACCAGGTTACGGTATTTGAAAGAAATACGAGGATTGGGGGTTTATTGAGGTATGGAATCCCCGACTTTAAATTGGAGAAACAAATCGTTGATAGAAGAGTGGCTCTAATGGAGGAAGAAGGGATAGAATTCAAGACCAATGTCGAAGTTGGAATCGACATCGATGCCAGGGATTTAGCCAGTCAGTATGACGCAGTGTTATTATGTGGCGGAAGTACGATTCCCAGGGATCTGCCTATCCCGGGGAGAGAACTACGCGGTATTCATTTTGCCATGGATTTTCTAGAACAAAATAACAAAAGGGTAGCAGGTGATGTCGTCGATCCTTACAAAGCAATTCTAGCTACAGATAAAGATGTCGTGGTTATCGGTGGTGGAGATACTGGTTCTGACTGTGTAGGTACATCAAATAGACACAAGGCCAGGTCTATTACTCAAATCGAATTATTATCCAAACCACCGGATAGCAGGGCAGAATCTACTCCATGGCCATTATGGCCCATGCAGTTACGAACCTCTTCTTCTCATAAAGAAGGGTGTGATCGACAGTGGTCTATTTTGACAAAAGAATTTGTAGGCGATGCGAACGGCTATTTGACTGGAATCAAACTGGTCGACATCGAGTGGAAGAAGAACGAAGACACCGGAAAATCTGAAATCATAGAAAGACAGGATTCTGAAAGAGTTATTCCATGTGATCTTGCACTGCTTGCAATTGGATTTGTCCATCCACAATTCGAAGGTATGCTACAACAATTAGAGATCGAAGTAACAGACAGGGGGAATGTGCGAGATTCTAATTATCAAACCAACGTAGACAACGTATTTGTTGCCGGTGATATGCGTAGGGGACAATCCTTGGTAGTTTGGGCTATTGCTGAAGGAAGAGAAGCAGCCAGAAGTGTGGATGTGTTCCTTATGGGCTCTTCTAGCTTAGAAGCAAGGGATCAGGGCACACTTGAAATAGTATTTTAGAAATTATATCCACAATAATCAATTATTATAGAATTATATCCCAAATAATGGAATGCAAGTTGCTGTGAATAGAATATTATTATATTTTTACCTCATCATTAAATAGAGTAATGAAAACCTATCGCACATATTATTTTGGTTTCTGTTTTTACGTCAATATTTTGACGCAGGACCATTAATTGTGCAATTCCGATTGATGACAATAAAAAAGTCCTGAAGTGAGTGCTCAGGGCTTTTTTGTTTTTATCTGGTCTTGGAGAAAATTGTAAAATGGCAAAAAAAGTAATCATACAAGGATATAGAGGTGCATTCCATGAAATTGCAGCGCGACATTTTTTTGGTGACATAGATCTGGATTTTATTCCTGCCAATTCTTTTCCTGAATTGGTCCATGGTCTTGAAATTGAGGATGCCACGCAACTGACAGGTGTTATGGCCATCGAAAACACCTTGTATGGAAGTCTGTTGCAGAACCTGAAACTACTACGCGCTTCCAATCTCACAATTATTGGGGAGGTATATCTTCGTGTAGCTCAGCAGTTGATGGGACTGCCAGGATCCACTATCGACCAATTAACACAGGTGAGATCACATCCTATTGCCATAGCTCAATGTGAAGAGTTTTTTGAAGATTTTCCGGAGATTAAATTGATTGAAAGCAGTGATACTGCTTACGCCGCAAAACGAGTCAAAGAAAAACAACAACCTTCAATCGGTGCAATTGCCAGTAAGTTGGCAGCAAGGATATATGGGCTTGAAGTCTTAAGTGATAATATCGAGACGAACAAACACAATTACACCCGGTTTCTGGTGATAGAAAAACAAAACGGTCAGCAGATATCGACTAATGCCAATAAAGTAAGTATAGTATTCAGGGCAAGACATGAAGTGGGAAGTTTACATAAGGTTTTAGGCATATTATCTGCTTATAGTTTGAATATGACTAAGATCCATTCAGCACCAATAGTTGGTGAGGTCTGGAGATATAAATTCTTTATTGATTTTGAATTAGATGGATTGGTGGGTTATCAACATGCTATTGAGGCCATACGGCCACTAGTCGATGATTTGCGAGTTCTGGGTATTTATAAAAGAGGAGAGCATTATGAAGGTTAGCGTAGCGTCGAGATTGGGAGATGTAAAGGAATACTATTTTTCCCGCAAGTTGAGAGAGATCCGGGAGATGAATGATCGCGGTATGGATATTTTGAATTTGGGTATTGGTAGTCCCGATTTGCCTCCGCATGATGATGTCATTTCTGAACTTTATCATACGGCAAAAGAAGAAAGTAATCATGGATACCAGAGTTACAAAGGTCTTCCGGAATTACGAACGGCAATGGCCAAATGGTATGGAGACTTTTATAAAGTAGATCTAGACTATCAAAGCGAAGTGATGCCTTTGATTGGATCTAAGGAAGGCATAATGCATATTTCACAAACCTATCTGGAAAAAGGAGATGTTGTTTTAGTACCCAATCCCGGATATCCTGCCTATGCCACAGCAGCAGGTCTTGCAGGTGCTGAAGTGATTTACTATGATCTGAACGCTAAGAATAATTGGGAACCTGATCTGAGTGCCATAGCAAAGGAGGACTTGAGCAGCGTAAAGATTATGTGGGTCAATTATCCACATATGCCGACTGGCAAACCGGCTACCAAAGCACTTTTTCAGCGACTAATAGATTTCGGCAGATCGCATCAGATCATGATCATCAACGACAATCCTTATAGCTTCATACTTAATGATGAACCGCTTTCCATAATGCAGTGTGATGGCGCTATGGAATATGCTATGGAACTTAACTCACTCAGTAAAGCCCATAATATGGCGGGATGGCGTGTAGGGATGCTGGTAGGGGCACAAGATCGCATTGACAATGTACTGCGATTTAAGAGCAATATGGATAGTGGAATGTTTCTCGGAGTACAGAAAGCGGCTATTGCAGCCCTGAGATTGGGTTCAGATTGGTTCGAAAAATTGAATACTGTTTACGGCAGCAGAAAAGAACTTGCAATGCAATTGCTTGATATTTTGGGATGTACATATGATCCGAATCATCAGGGGTTGTTTGTATGGGCGAAGATTCCCGGCGAATACAAAGACGGGTTTGAATTATCAGACAAGTTCTTATATGAAGCCAAGGTCTTTATCACTCCGGGTGGAATTTTTGGATCCAATGGTAATGGATATGTCCGGATTAGTTTGTGCTCAAAAGAGGCAAAGTTTCGTGAAGCTATTCAAAGAGTCGAAAAAGTAAAAACAATACTTAAAAAGGCAGTCTAATGGTAATAGCACTAATAGGAGTAGGGTTGATTGGAGGATCAATGGCCATTGATCTAATTGAAAGTGGTTTTGCCACACGCGTGATCGGCGTAGATGCTGTGGATGAACATTTGGACAAAGCATTACGCAGAAAAATAATCCATGAGGCCTCAGATTTGGAAACCGCAGTCTCCCAAAGTGATATTGTAATAGTGTCAACCCCAGTTGATGTGTTATCCCGGTTACTTCCGGAGATTTTGAATATGGTTGATCACCAGATCGTGACAGATGTAGGGTCTTCGAAAGAAGCTATTCAGCGTGTAGTAAGCGGTCATCCAAATCGAGCAAATTTTGTGTCTGCACATCCTATGGCAGGAACGGAACATGCGGGTCCAGAGCACGCCATACCCGAATTATTTAACGGTTCATGCTATGTGGTATGTGATAAAGAACTGAGCTCCACCAAAGCACTGGAAGCCGTACAAGCCATGTATGAAGCACTGAATATGTGCCCACTGTATATGACAAGTGCTAACCATGATGTTCATGCAGCCTATGTATCTCACATTTCGCATATCAGTTCGTTTGCATTGGCATTGACAGTATTAGAAAAAGAAAAAGACGAATCAAGAATTTTTGAAATGGCCAGTGGAGGATTTAGTTCGACTGTTCGTCTGGCCAAGTCTAACCCCAAAATGTGGGTGCCGATTTTTGAGCAAAACAGGGATAATGTTCTGGACGTTCTTGATGAACATATTAATACGTTATCAAGGTTTCGGAGCTATTTAATAAAAAAGGATTTTGAAAGCTTTGACGCAGATATTCATAGAGCAAATGATATCAAAAGGATCTTAGCACAAAAAAAATAATCATCAGTAATAGATAAAAATTCAATAAGAAAATGGAAATGGAATTCAAGCCACTATATGGCGAAACTCAAAAGAGGCCTTTTATCATAGCGGGTCCATGTAGTGCTGAATCAGAAGAACAGATTCTGGAGACGGCTCACGCACTTAGTAAACAGGATGTCGATCTTTTCAGAGCAGGTATATGGAAACCGAGGACCCGTCCAAACTCCTTTGAAGGAGTCGGTGTGATTGGTCTTAAATGGTTGAAAAAAGTGAAGGAAGAAACTGGTCTTAAAACAACTACTGAAGTTGCCAAGGCCAATCACGTCTATGAAGCACTCAAATATGGAATCGATGCGGTGTGGATAGGGGCCAGAACTACCGTGAATCCTTTTGCTGTGCAAGAGATTGCAGATGCTCTGGAGGGAATTGATATTCCAGTACTCATCAAAAATCCAATCAATCCTGATCTCAATTTGTGGATCGGTGCCATCGAAAGGGTCTACAAAGCAGGGATTCGAAGAATTGCTGTAATCCATCGTGGCTTTTCTGCTTATGGAGAGACGAAATTTCGGAACATTCCGAGATGGCAAATTCCCATAGAGTTGAAATGGCGTTATCCTGATCTTACAGTCATTTGTGATAATAGTCACATCTGCGGAAGAAGGGATATTCTTAGTGAAGTAGCACAGGAGTCATTGGACTTGAACTTTGATGGATTGATGACGGAGATACATCCTAATCCGGATAAGGCCTGGAGCGATGCCAAACAGCAAATTACTCCTGATGCATTCCGTGACCTGGTGGCTGGTTTAAAGTTCAGGAAGGTCCGGACAGATGATGTTGCGATTATTGCCAATTTGAATGGGATGAGAGAAAGGATTGATCACATCGATTCTGAACTCCTGCAGCTACTTGGCCAAAGAATGGAAGTCGTTCAGGAAATAGGGACCTATAAAAAAGATAATGACATATCGATATTGCAGCCAACACGGTGGGATGAAATTGTAAATCGAGCGGTAGAGAGAGGTGCTCAAAGCGGGTTGAGTCGGGAATTTATCAACATTTACCTAAAGGCAGTACACCAGGAATCGATCAACCACCAGGATAAGATCATGAACACATAAGAATCATTTTATAACACTCTTTTTTGTTTGTGTGGTACGGAAACGTGCCACACATATTTTTTTGTTTATACCCTGCTATCCTGTAAGTGTCACTGGATTTTGAGAAGTTATACAATTCTGGTATATTTATTGAATCTTATCAAAATCTACATCCTGTAGAACATATCAAATTTCAGACTTTTAATAAGGTTTGGAACCCCATCAAATGTAACTGATTACAAAATTTACTTACCAAGGAAGACTTACTGTAAGCATTTAAACTATACCGCAATGTTTATTTTGTATGTTGCTTTAGCAGGTTTTTTTGTTGGTGGCGTGATTGTAATTTCAGCCAATATTAGCAACAGGACTTAGACAGTAAGTCTACCAAATTTGCTAACCAATAAAATCTACCCCTGAGACAAAACGAAAAGGGAGAATAATCTAAAGAACAAGTGCGCATGCTCTTGCCTTACGATCCTAACACAACTTTGTTAACAAGGCTGTGTTATTTCATTATTATCATATGATGATGTTGTATCTTTGATTCATCATGAAGGATTGTACATCCATGAAGAGATAGTTCATTTGAATGAAGAGATTAGAACGCGCACAGCTTCCTACCAAATACGGAGATTTTAATATATATGCCTTTGGCGGTCAGGATGAAGATCTGATGCCACATATTGCATTGGTTACCAAAGATTTAAGTACTTCCGATATAGCTAATGTCCGGATTCATAGTGAATGCATGACGGGTGATGTCTTCAAAAG
>JAHHJQ010000156.1 GCA_018680005.1 Bacteroidia bacterium
GTGTAGAATCTCCTGCATTGCTATAGACTGATGCAATTCCCGTAGATCTGGATTCTTTGGTTTGGTATCCCTGGCTGTCTAAGATTGCTTCATCGTGATCCGATAAAAACTGAAAAAAATGCAATCCAGATTTCTTGCGCTTGAATAGTCGTATTCTCATGATTGTGGTGTTGTGTCGTTAGATATTAGCCATTAATTTAATATAATGACGGCTGAAAGCATAACGAGTAACTTGCAAATAGCTTCAGATTACGGAATATGATCCTCATAAAATTGGATAATTACTACATTCTCTGATATCGGAATAAAAAAACCCCCGGTAGATTGTACCGAGGGTCACTTCGCGTATGAAAAATCTATTTACTATACTACCAATGTTCCATAAATGATCATCCAGATCATCGTACTGATCACAGCGATCAGCATGGCTAGTTTAATGCTCCTTGCTAGTTTCATTTTGATATTGATTTGCTCTTTCAGTTAGAAAGAATGTGGATGAATACAATAGCAAATAGCGGGAAAAACCGATTCTGTCCAACAATAGACGACTTGACCTAAGAATTTTCAGATTTTCCTAGCAGAAGGTCGATGAACCATTAATACATGAGCCTATACCATGTTCGAAATGTACAAGAAAAGACTAGTTTGTTTTTAGTTTAAAACCAACGGAGTGGATGTTTTCAATTTGGACATTGGGGTCCAGGTTTAGATACTTTCTCAATCTGGAGATAAAAACGTCGAGGCTTCGACCATGGAAATAGTCATCCTCTCCCCAGATTTCACGGAGTATGATTTCGCGTTTGACGATTTGGTTTTTATGAATAGATAAAAGTCTGAGCACATCAGCTTCACGTTGTGTCAATCGCTTTTCAATACCGTTGCAGGAGATCTGGAGATCATCGTACTTGAAAAGATAATTACCGATATTAAATTTTGTCGGTAGATCTTCTGCAGCTTTTACAATTCGTCGTTTGAGAAAGACTTTTACTTTCAACACCAGCTCTTCAATAGAGAAAGGTTTGATCATATAGTCATCGCCACCGATCCTGAGTCCATGAATTTTATCTTCCTGGAGTGATTTGGCGGTTAGAAAAATGATGGGTACATGTGGATCATTCATCCTGATCTTTTGCGCTAGTTCAAAACCATCCATTTTCGGTAACATGACATCCACGATACAAAGGTCGAAGTGTTTGTTTCTAAAGGTGTTCAATGCTTCCATGCCATCAGTGCAATGGGTCACGTCAAATCCTTGAAGGTGGAGATTGTCTCTGGTCACGAAGGCCAGGGAGACATCATCTTCGACATAAAGCAACTTAGGATTTTCGTTCATATGGATCACTTTTTAGGAATTTTGATTTTAATGATAGAACCTCCGGTAGAAGGACTGACGATATCAATGGACCATTTGTGGAGATCACAGATATGTTTGACATAATATAAGCCCAGTCCAAATCCTTTTACATCATGTACATTACCTGTAGGTACACGATAGAACTTTTCAAAAAGAAATTTTTTCTGTTCTTCTTTAAATCCGATTCCGTTATCCTCAATTTCAACAACGTGAAACCCGCCCTGGCTATTGATAGCAATATTAATGACAGGATTGACTTTCGTATATTTTATTGCATTATCAATCAAATTGACAAAGACGTTCTGCAAGTGAAAGGCATCCCCTCTGATGGGTATCTCAGACATTGAAGTTTGCAAATTCAAAGTACCTTCTCTTTGTTCGAGCTTTGGATTCAATGTCTTTATTGATTTTTGGACAACATCCAACAGATCCAGCATTTCATGATTCAATGTTAGGGTATCCTGTTCGATTCGGGCGACGTTGAGCACTTTGTCGACATGGGCGGTCAAGCGTTCATTTTGTTCATTGATGATATTGGCATATTGATATAGTCTTTTGTTTTTCTGGATTTCAGGATCACTCAGAAAGACATCGTTCGATATCTTGATGGTAGATATCGGGGTTTTGAATTCATGTGTCATGTTATTGATAAAATCCTTCTGGAGATCTGCAAGACGTTTCTGTTTGAGTATGATGAACATGGAGTAAGCGAAGAATGAAATCGCCAACAATAAAAGGAAGGAAAACAGAAAAGCCAGCCAAAGGGTATTCAAAATGAAGCCACGCCGATTAGGGAAACGCACACCAAAGTAATAGATGAGATCGGATGACTTGGGCATCTGCATCTCTACATCTTCTGAACGCGACTTGCCATAATCTACATAGCCAGAGAAGACCATCTCATCACTACCACAATCATAAATGTAGTAGTCAAAGTCATCCTGAATATTCAACGCTTCTAATTCTTTTTTTAGAAAAAATTCCAGATCTGTAGACGAAAACAAATTGTTGATATTAACCAGATAGTAATCTGTAGACATTTGCCGAACCAGATCTTCGGAGGGTAGGACGGTACCATTCAACTCAGCTAAATCATAGGCCACACGACGCAATGATACCTGGACTTTTTGATCAAATTCAGAAGACCTCAGATTCCAGGTGTTTACGATCCAATAGGATTGTATACCGAGGATACCAATGATAGCGATGGTACCCAGAAGAATGACACGCTGAATAGTTTTGTTATTCAAAGAAGAGCAATTTGGATATGCACTTTACAATTTACAATCATCATCGCTGTATTATTGATGATTAACAGCTCATTAACAACGAGTTAGTCATCGACTTTAAATAGATAACCGACCCCCTTTAGTGTAATGATTTCTACGGATGGTTCGGAGCGAAGATACTTTCGTAGTTTATTGATATAGACATCCAGGTTCCTTGAGTTGAAGAAAGAGTCGTCTCCCCAAAGATCAAGCAGTATCTGTTTGCGGAAGCTGGTTTCATTGCAATTCTTAGAAAGAATTTCTAAAAGACGTGTTTCTCGATGTGAAAGTTTTAATGGTTCTCCCCCTAAGTGCAGCTCTTGTTTTTTAGGGTAAAAGATAGATTGCCCAAATTCAATGCTGGTCTTAGCCGATTCCCGGGCATTGCCGGACAAAGCACATAGATTTTGAATTCGGACGATGAGTTCCTCCATACTGAAAGGCTTTTTAATGTAGTCATTGCCACCGGATTCAAATCCTGTCAGGACGTCCTTAGTCTGCACCTTTGCCGTAAGAAAAAGAATAGGAACCTGTTTATCCAATTGACGGATTGCTTTTCCAATTTCATACCCATTAGTATTGGGTAACATGATGTCCAGTACACAAATATCAGGCTGTAGACGCTCGAATGCCTGAACAGCCTTGCCTCCATCGGTGATTAGATGTACTTGAAATCCACGGGTTTCAAGGCTTTCTTTGACGATCATCGCCAAGGAAGCTTCGTCTTCTACATATAGAATTTTAGTGTTGTTCATGAACGATTGGCCATTCTATGGTGAATTGGGATCCGATCCCTTCTTCGCTCTTCAAAGATATGGTTCCTTCATATTGTTCTACAATCGATTTGACATTGTGAAGTCCTAAGCCGTAGCCCTTTACGTCGTGCGTATTATTCGAAGGTACTCTAAAGAACTGATCAAAGATGTCATTATGATAGGCTTTAGGGATACCAAAACCTTGATCCGTGATTTGAATTTGTACGTTCTTTTGGTTTCCTGAGGTGATGGATATTTTGATGGTTCCTGCGTCTGAATATTTCACAGCATTATCGAGAAGATTATAGATAACACTCTTGATCTGAGACACGTTGGCATTCATGATCAAAGGTTCTTCAGATACGTCCAGTTGAATGCTGATCGGGGTATCAATAATTCTGATTTGCATAGCATCCACGACTCCAGCAGTGAGTTCTGCTATATCGATATTTTGAGTCGGGGCATCTTCTTCAGGGTGTACAGTCAGATGAAGTACCTTGTCCACGAGTCCGGAAAGCCGATTGAGTTCCTTCTTGGAGACGTCCAGATATCGTTTTGTTTTTTCAGGATCTTTATCCGCACCAAATCCCTGAAGTGCTTCAATGGCAACATTGACTACTGATATGGGGGTTTTAAGTTCATGTGTGATGTTGCCAACAAACTCGTCTTTGATTTTTACCAGTCGTCTTTGTGTTTGGAGATTGCGATAGAACATGATTAAAGCGGAGGCAATGAGACCAAAAATGAAGAGTCCAAAGATTATTTCAGGAATCATTCTTCTCACGGCAAGTGGACCAAAGTTGTCGATGGCAGCTGCATAAGTCTTACGACCAAAAAAGACATCTCCCAGTTTTCCTGGATTGGTGGTGAACATCGCTTTGGGATGATCGGTAACTTCTGGTGTGACTTCAAATACATGGGCATCTAACTTGCTTAACCTGGCTGTATCGATTTTGTCAAGAAAGATTTGTTCGAGATATCTATGCGTAGTATCAAAGTCGACAATAATAAAGGTATCAGCCTGCACAAAGACTTCACCTTTGTCATCCTGTAACCGGACCTGAACATTTTCAAGGTCTCCCAGGTCATCAAAAATGACATGCGTAAGTTGTTCGACCATTTCAAGTCCTGAAATGCTATCGGTGTTGATAGAAAAAGCGTGTAATTCCTTTTTGATCACCTCACCGGGAAATTCAGAATGCCATTCAGGTTCCATTTTGACTCTAAGTTCAAATTTTGAGCTATCCGGATGCACGGAATCTGTTCCAGGCTGATGTCGGGCTGTGATTGTTTTTCTCAAAAACATTCGGTCTTTGGCAGCTTCAAGCGAATTGAAGAAGATAAGATTGGCCTCTGATTGTAAGGTGGAAATCTCGTTCTTATAAACATTGTAACTCCAATTGCTAACGAGGATTGCCAGGAGGATCAGACTGGCTAGTATGCCTATGATTTCTTTATTCCATTTCATTGTACCCCTCAAATGTAAGCGGACTATATATACGTATCATGATTTATTAACCTTAATTAACCTTAGATATAGGTCAATTAACGCCGAATACATTTGGATGTGGCTACATTTGTTCTTGTTAATTCATAGCTCAATTAGAAAAATCAGAATATCATGCTACGTTCAATTTTATTTTTACTTCTGATGTGTTCATCAGTAATGTTGTTCGCTCAGAAGGAAGGAACCATTCAATATACCATTGTCAATCAACTCAATTTTGAAGCTCCCGAGGGTATGGAGGAGATGTTTAAGAATATGCCTAAAGAAAGGTCTTCAAAGCGAGAATTACTCTTTACTTCTGAAGAAGGGCTATTCCGAAATGTGGAGGACAAGATTGGCAATGAATCGGATGAAGTCTCTCTCGAAGATGAGGGCATCCATATCAAAATGAACTTCAATGAACCTGAGGAAACGCTTTATACCAATCTCGCAGAAGGAAAAACCATTCATCAAAGAGATCTGTTTGGTAAAACTTTTCTAGTCACGGGAACTCCTGAGAAAATGAATTGGAAAGTTGGGAAAGGCAAGAAAAAGATTGCTGATTATATCTGTATGGAAGCTACAACGATGCAAGATGATACTGTTCAAGTAGTCGCCTGGTTTACACCACAAATTCCGATCAGTATGGGACCAGAAGGATTTGGTGGTCTACCTGGAATGATCTTACAAGTTGATATAGATGGTGGAAATACTAAAATCACAGCCTCGGAGGTCTCTCTGGAATCCCCTGATGCTGAAGGCATGGTGGCGCCAAGCAAGGGAAAAAAGGTAGACCATGAGACCTTTATCAAAATTCGGGAAGAGAAACTGAAAGAAATGAATGCCCAGGGTGGAGGTAGAGGTATCCGAATCATCGAACATCGCGGTTAGATCACTTATTCAAGAACCCCATTTTCAATTAAACCAACTAAAATATCTATCGATGACCAAGATATGCAAGCCTCTGCTATGTCTCATAATGATGCTAGCGAGTGTACATTTGATGGCGCAGAAAGGATCCATCGAAGGGCAAATAACCGACCCTTCAAATACACCTCTTGAAGGAGCCACTGCCATCTTGTTGAATGCGGGAGATTCTTTGATGACCGGATTTGCAATAACCGATGCCAGAGGTAAATTTCTCATTGATGATCTGGAATTTGGTGACTATATCCTGCAACTCAGCTTTCTGGGGTACTCAGATATCAATCAGGATTTGTCTATCAACTCAAAGGATAGAATGATCATGGATCCCGTTCAACTCGAAGAAAGTGACATCAATCTGGATGAAATCCTGGTCGAGGCTGATCATGTTCCGATGAAGATGAAACAGGATACCCTGGAATATAATGCTGCAGCCTTTAAGGTATCTCCGAATGCGGATGTGGAGGATCTATTGAAAAAACTCCCAGGCGTCGAAGTCGCAAAGGACGGTTCGATCAAAGCAGGTGGCGAGCAGGTGGAAAAAGTACTGGTTGAAGGAAAAGAGTTCTTTGGAGATGATCCGACCATAGCTACAAAAAACCTTCCTGCTGACGCCGTGAATAAGGTCCAGGTCTTTGACAAAAAATCTGAAATGGCAGAATTTACGGGTATCGATGATGGACAGGAATCACGTACGATCAACCTCGCACTCAAAGATGACAAGAAGAATGGATTTTTTGGAAATGGTCGTATCGGATATGGAACTGAAGAGACCTGGGATGGGAAGTTTAACATCAATCGTTTTGGAGGCAAAGCCCAGATCTCTGCGATAGGATCGGCTAACAATATTAACGAACAAGCTTTTAGTATTGGGGATTATATCGATCTGATGGGTGGATTTGGAGCATTTATGTCATCCGGTGGCGGTATTAACCTGACACAAGATGATGTGGGACCTGGTTTTGGTCCCGGAACAGATCAGGGATTTACAGACGCTTATTCCCTGGGGATCAACTATAACAATGAATTAACGAAGAAGCTTGAGCTCAGCGGCAACTACTTCTTTTCTCGAATTGACAAGGATCTTGATCGAACATCAACACGACAGAATATTCTGGATGCAGGAACCTATACCACTGATGAAACATCATTTCAGAATACTGTAGATAACAGACACAGCGTCAATCTCAATTTGAAGAACAAACTGGATAGTGCTCAATTACTCTCTATCAAGACCAATTTTGGCTGGAATATGAGCAATACCAACCAGCAATTTCAAAGAACACTCACTGGTTTTTCTGAAACACCAGAGAGCAATACCCAAACTGATAATCTTACAGAGAAAGAAAGACTGTCTTTTGGTATTCGATCCAATTATAGCCGAAGATTTGGAAAAGCTAGTAGAATACTATCTGCAAAGCTCAATCTGGCCAACCAGTACAATGACAATTTACAACTGCTCAATAGTATCAATACTTTTATTACAAGCCAGGTTACAGATATCATTGATCAACGACAGGTAGAGACCAATGATCAGATCAATTACGAAGTGGGTCTATCGTATACAGAACCCCTGGGCAAACGGAGATATCTTGAGGTGGGCTATAGTCGTCAGAATTATGATAATGATTATGCCAAAAATTTCTTTGATATTTTGACTGATCCTTCACAATCTGAGACTTTGAACGAGGCCTTGTCCAATGCTTATAATCGCTCTTTTATCTATGATCGTCTGGGAATCACATATAAGCTGAATCGCAAAAACTACAGTCTTCTTTTTGGCGCGAATTATCAAATATCTAGTCTGGATGGGGAAATTGCTACCAACGATGATCCCATCAAAAAGCAATTCAAAAACTGGTTGCCCAGGTTGAATTTCGATTATGATTTTTCAAATAACACCAGGATTGCATTTGACTACAGTACCAGTATTCGTGAACCATCGCTGGAGCAACTTCAGCCGGTAGCGAACAATACAGATCCATTGCTGATCTATCAGGGGAATCCCGAGTTGGATGCTGCCTATAATCATCGCATGAATATTCACTTCAATACCTATAGTTCGTTTTCTAATGTCAGTCTGTTTGTGATGGGTGGTTTTTCATATACCAAAGACCGCATTACCAATGCCCAGACAATCGACGAACAATTTGTCCAAACGATCCAGCCCATCAATGTGGATAATGACTACCAGTGGAATTCATATGTGTCATTTAATGCCCCTCTGAAATTTATCGGTAGTAAAATCGGTTTGAACCAGGATATGCGAATTTCAAATAGTATCCTGTTCATCAATGGAATGGAAGACAAAGTAATCCGGGAAAACCATGGATGGGAACTGGTTCTTGAAAACAGAAAGAAGGATAAAATAGATTGGTTGATCGGGACACGGATTGGTTATAATCGAGCAACCTACAATCAAAACGAAAACTTCAACCAGGACTACTTCGATCAGAATTATTTTGCTGACTTCTCGTCAGACTTTGCTGAAGGATGGTATTTCTCTACTTCATTTGACTATAAGATTTACAGTGCGGAAGCATTTGGACAGCGGACGACTTTGCCTTTATGGAGAGCGGAGGTATCCAAGAATTTCCTAAAAAATCAGAAAGGACAAATCAAGATCAGTGCAGTGGATATCCTAAATAAGAATTTGGGTATCAACAGGTCCAATAGTCTGAACTACATCGTGGATGAACGCATCCTATCCCTGGGGAGATATGTAATGTTAACCCTTGGGTATAAGTTTGCCGGATTCGGTAGTCAAAGCGATGGTGACACCATCTTTATTGGGAAACGCAGATAAATTCTACTATTCGAAATTCAAATTCCTAACTCGGCCAGAGCACTTCTGAGCTGAGTGGGATTTTGAAAATGAATCACATGGAAGCCCAGTGCCTTTGCAGCATTGATATTTCGCAATGAATCATCAATAAACACCGTAGATGCAGGCTGGACCCCATATCGGGTTTCAGCGATCTGATAGATATTAGGATTTGGTTTCCTCATTCCTTCTTCTCCCGACACGATGATCCCTTCGAAATGTTGTAGAAAGGAGTAGCGCTTTCGCGCAATTGGAAAGAGTTCTGCTGACCAATTGGTCAAAGCCAGTAATTGTACCTGGCCTTGTGCTTTAAGTTCTTCGAGTATGTCTACGGTGCGTATGATCGGGCCACCCAGCATTTTGGTCCATTGTCCATAAAATGCCAGGATTGCTGCTTCCCATTCTGGATACAAAGCTACTTGCTTTTCTGTTGCCTCTGCTATCGGTCTACCTGCATCCTGTTCTTCGTTCCAGTCACTGCTGCACACATGTGTGAGGAAGAAATCCAAATCTTCCTGGGATCCAAACATATCATGAAACACGTAGCGTGGATTCCAGTCGATCAGTACATTTCCTAGGTCAAATAGGACGGTTTTGATACTTGTCATACGTGAAGATTGATCAAAATTTCAAAATTGACAAAAAGATTGTTCCTTAGCGGTCTCTAAACGCCAATATTCGCAAGAAGTCAAGTTTTGCAGGGCATATGAATTATTTACCAGATATCAGTGCATTTAGCAACACGATTAATATTCGTAACGCTTTTATGCTTGTCATAGCAACGATCACTGTAAGTACGATCGGGTATATGGTCATCGAAGGATATACGCTCCTTGAGGCTTTTTACATGACGGTAATCACCATTTCAACAGTGGGATATACCGAAGTCAGGACATTGACGGATGCAGGTCGCCTGTTTTCGGCTATTATGATATTGATCAATATTGGAGTAGTGGCATATACTGTCTCTGCATTCATGGATTATACCGTCAATGGAAAATTTTTCAAAAAATTTAATCTGCTCAGGATGAAGGAAAAAATACAAAAGTTACGAGACCACATTATTATTTGTGGTTATTCTAAGGTGGCAGAAGAAACCATGCAGAATTTTGCCAGTATGAATCAGCCAATGGTGTTGATCGAAAGAGATGCTGATAAGATTGAAGAATACGTCAAGCATCATCCCAAAGGATTATTTATTGAAGCAGATGCAAGCGCGGACGAAGTACTGGAATATGCGCAGATCCATAAAGCCAAAGCATTAATTACTGCAATATCAGATGATTCTGAAAATATATTTATTACACTTTCTGCAAGGCAATTATGTCCTACTTTGAATATAGTAGCCAGAACTGCAGATGCCAAGACAGAACAAAAACTCATCAAAGCCGGTGCCGACCATATTCTGATGCCTGAGATAATTGCCGGATTTTATATGGCTCAATTGGTCAACAAACCCGGAGCCGTGGAATTTTTTACGCATATCACCAATAAACTGGATGCAGACGTCCTGATCGAAGAAATCGAATACAAAGAAGTCAAACCTGACTTCCACGACAAGTCCTTGAGAGAGATCGACCTCCAAAATCAGACAGGCGCTAATATCATCGCTATACTAACGGAGGACGGAGAATATATTGTAAACCCAGCCGAGGATACTGTTTTTCATCATGACTCCAAGTTGATTGCCTTAGGTACAGAACACCAAATCAAGGAGCTAAGGAGATACTGTGGGTGTTAAGTGAGGTATCAGGTATCAAGGAGGCCAAGGGCAGAGGAAAGCGGGATATCAGCTGTCAGCAGTCAGCAATCAGTTCTGCGTCGCAAGTAACAATCAGCAATTGAGCTCTTGTTAATTCCGAATAATGCCGATGTAGTTATGCACATTTCTGGCAAGAACAAAGCGATGAAGTGATTGACCCGAAAGGACCAGATTTAACTAATGCTGGTCCTCTGAGATGTTAAAATCAACAATCACAACAATTATTCTGCACCATATTTGGATTTCGGTCAATTTCACGAACCGGAATGGGCCATACATTATTACAAGATTGGTAACCTGATATTTCTGTTGTCGCTTTTCCCCGACGTTTCAGATCCAACCATCGATGCGGTCCTTCAAAGCTCAATTCTATAAATCGCTCCTGCAGGATCAAGTCTTCAAAGTTCGTCGCATCCAGTGTCTGTGAAGGCAGACTGGCTCTTGATCGTACCTGATTATAATATAAATTGGCTTTGGTAAAATCCATATTTTCTGCTGCCGCTTCTGCTGCAATGAGCAGTTGCTCAGCATATCTGAAAAGCATGATCGGATCTGTACCGGTACCGCTGGCGCCCGCGGCAAAATCATCATATTTGATGACATAGGGCGTTGAAACCTGTGATAAGGATTCATCGACACTTAGATCTTTACGAAGATCTCCAGCTTCATAAGAACTCAGAAATTTTGTGGAAGGTTCGATGTTGTGATTTCCACCAACCGGTGCACCGGGGCCATAGTAAAAGTTTATAATATTTCCGTCTGCTGTTGCATACCCGATATAAAATATTTCATCCTCCATATACGGGATAGTAGTCAGATCAAAAGTTCCACCTATATTCTTTTCGGCATGGCTCAATGCATTATTCCAATCCTGCTGATACAAATAGACACGTGCAAGCAATGCAGAAGCCGCAGCCGAAGTAGCCCGTTTTGTATCTGTCTCGGTGATATTGGATTCAGCAAATTTGAGATCGTCTATGATCTGACTATAGATATTGCTTTGGGTACTATTGGAAACATTGAGTTCATCACCAACTTCTATTGTTGGTGTAATTACCAACGGGACATCGCCATAATAACTAGTTAGGTAGAAATAGCATAAGGCGCGGATCATTCTTGCTTCACCCACAAAGCTATTGATCTGGTCTTGTGATAAGGTGATATCATCCACTTCCGGAATTAAGACGACCAGGCTATTAGCTGTATTGATAATTCGATAAAAAACACTAAATATGGTAGAGTTGACTGTATTGGAAGGTCTTACATTCAGCTCATCATATTCTCTTGCCGTAGCATCGGCTCCAGTATAAATAGCTTCATCAGAATAGGTCTGTGCCATTCCTAAATAAGCAGTATAACTAGGTTCACTGATGATTTCTTCCTCATTAAATATCATTTGCACCTGATGATAGAGACCAGCCATCGCAGCTGATGCAGATTTTAGATTATTAATGGCGCCATCGGCGGGGACAGCATTGATAGGATCCAAACCATCCAGGTCGGTTCCTTCACATCCACTCAAAGCCAATACTGCAAGGGTCAATAGCGTATATGAGAATAACTTTTTCATTTTCATTTTTTTAGGGGCTAGAAACTAACATTAAGTCCGAATACTACAGATCGTGGTTGCGGATAACTCCAGAGATCATATCCCGGACGTACACCTCCTGATTCACCAAAAGCGCTGATTTCGGGATCAAACCATGAATAATCAGTGATGGTAATCAAATTCTGTCCCGTGATATAAATTCTCAATTTTCGGATGCCGCTATTTCCTAACCATTGTTCCGGTAGTGCATAGGATAATGTAGCGGTCTTCAACCTTAGGTAACTTCCGTCTTCTACAAATCGATCTGAGGTTCGTGTATTGTCATTGGGGTCCCCAAATACAGCTCTCGGGAAATCCTCGTTATCTCCTTCTTGTTGCCACCTTCCCAACCATGCTTCTTGCCGTAGGTTCCAGACGAAGTCCATACCATCAGCAAAGACCCGGTTCCAGTTGTAAATTTCATTACCTAAGGAGAATTGGAAGAAAGCCGAAAGCTCCCAGTTCTTAAATCGTAGCAGATTATTCATTCCTCCAGTCCAATCTGGAAATCCATTTCCAATATAGGTTCGGTCATTATCGTCGATTCTACCATCCGGTGCCAAATCATCGCTCGTCCCCAGAAATCCATCAGGTCCCGGACCGCCACTTACATCTTTGAATCTATAATCTCCCGGTGCTGCGCCGGGTTGTGTCGCGTGTGCGTCAATTTCTGATTGGTTTTGGAATATCCCATCAGTCACATATCCAAAGAAAGAACCAATAGGCTGCCCTTCAGCTAATCTGGTTCTTAATCGTACATCGATTGCTTGCCCGTTAACAAGTTTTTGGATTTCATTTTTTTGATATCCAATATTGAAATTGAATTGCCAATTCAACCCTTCGGCCCTACTCAACGGAATGGCAGTAAGATTCAGCTCAAAGCCTCGATTTTGAATCTCACCAATATTTTCAGGAATACTCAGAAATCCTGAGGTCGTCGGGATAGGTCTGTTCAGAAGTAGATCCTTTGTATCCTTGATATAGTACTCAATGTTAGCAGATAGCCTTGAGTCCAGGAGTGCCACATCCAATCCAATATTGAATTGAGTAGTCGTCTCCCAGGTAAGATCCGGATTTCCTATTTGATCGGGCACGATACCGGGTGTGTTGAGATAATTGGCACCCCCACCATAAAGTTGACGGGCTGCAAAATTGCCAACACCGTTGTTGCCGGTTTGTCCCCAACCAAGTCGCAGTTTCAGTTCATCCAAATTGGCATTACTCAAAAATGGCTCGGAAGATACCCTCCATGCCACGGACACCCCTGGGAAATACCCCCATTGATTATTGATAAATCGTGAAGATCCGTCTGCCCGGAAGGTTCCCGTCAGAATATATTTATCTCTATAGGAATAGTTGAAATTTCCAAAATAGGAGTTTATTCTATCGCCTGTAAAACCACCATTGGTATTAGAGATGATAGCACCTGCTGTCAAACCTCTAAAATCGTCCGTTGGAAATCCATCTGCCTGAGCAAAACTGTTTTTAATTTGATCCTCTTGAAAACCGGCACCAGCTACGGCCACGAGACTATGGTCGTCCCATCTTTTTTGGAAGTTTAAGGTGTAATCGGTAATCCATCGAAAATCTTCTACTTGTCCTAATCTCGCTGATCCTGCAGAAGAAGAAGCCAGTCCGGAAGGTTCATAAATATCTTCCCGTAGAAATATCGCATCGATCCCCACTGCAGCTTTGAAATATAAAACTGGTGAGATTTCAAACTTAGCAAAGAAATTTCCAGTTACCCTATTCGTTCTGACTTGGTTGTCATAAAGCGTAACTGATGACAGGGGATTATTCAATCCAAACCCAAGACTTCCGAAAGAGCCGTCGTCATTAAAAACCGGAACGGTTGCAGGCCAAATCATCACAGGAGGCAGGACGCCAAAAATGTTGTTGTCATTTGGAATTCTTTTATTCTTGGAATGATTGAAGTTAAAATTGGCGCCAAGCGTAAGCCGGTCAGAAGCAATATGATCGATATTTAATCGGGCAGAATATCGTTCATAAGATGTATTCTTGATGATTCCAACATCATCTATATAGGACAGACCGGTATAGAATCTTGTCCTTTCGTCGCCCCCTGATATGTTGACACTATACTCTTGTAGTGTACCTGTTTGGAAAACTACATCCTGCCAATCCGTATTACCAAATTGCCCTCCGTCACCGGCGTCTGCATCGCCCAATATTTCCAGACTTGCAGCTTTGTATTGGTCAGCAGTCAAAAGATCAATTTTGTTGGACCGCTCCTGCCAGCCATAGGTAGCATTAAAGTTCACCTGGGTTTTTCCCGCTTTTCCTTTTTTGGTGGTAATCAGTACTACACCATTCGCACCTCTCGAGCCATATATTGAGGCAGATGAAGCATCTTTTAGGACTTCAATCGATTCTATGTCATTTGGATTTAAATCGCTCAAAGCGTTGATTCCCTGACCTCCAAGATCTTCCTGAGAAAAGTCTCCTGATATCATAGGAACCCCGTCTACCACAAATAAAGGTTCGTTGCCAGATCCTATAGAAGAACTTCCACGGATACGAACATCAATGGTCGATCCAGGATTCCCTGAATTTCTTGTGACCATCACACCAGATACCCTTCCCTGCAATGCGGTTTGGACACCAAGACCGGTTACATCTTCAATATCATCTGATTGAATAGAAGCAACAGATCCCGTGACATCCTTTCTTCTGGTGGGAAGATAACCTATGACGATTGTTTCTTCGAGACCGACCACGTCAAATTGCATGACGATATCGACTACCGATCGTGTATCGACTTCAATTTCTTGAGCGATGTAGCCCACATAGGATATTTCGAGAATGACATCATTGAATGGAATGTCTAGAGTATAATTCCCGTCCAGGTCACTAATCGTTCCGTTACCAGTACCCTGGATAAGAATATTCGCCCCGATAAGAGGTTCGTTGTCCGTATCCGTTATAGTGCCTGTGATTGTTCGTTGACCCAAAAGTGTAAGGCTGGATATCCACAAAAGGGACAGCAAGATTTTTCTTTTCATTGGATGGGGTTTTCATCTTGTTATTGATAATCCTTCTAAAGCTAAGAAATTCAAATTATTAGCTCAGCCTGAAGATGGAACAAATTCAACATATATCAGCACATAATGTAGAAAAAATAATATGAACTATAGAAATATAAGGATAATAAGACCTAACAAAGAAATTGCAAAAATAAGCCTGCTATGAATGACAAAAGTTGGATTGCCTTTACTGAAGTGCCAATTTTCGCAGGGCGACCCACTGTTTTAGAGTTTCTCTAGCCTCTCTGGCGGGGTATCCCAATACAGTCTGACCTGCAGCTACATCACCGATAACACCAGACCCTGCGCCTACTACAGCACCGGAGTGTATGGTGGTATGATCCTTAATAGAGGCACTCCCTCCGATGACCACACCGTCACCAAGCGTGACCGATCCGGCCAGTCCACTATTGCCGGCCATGATGCAGGATCGACCCATTACGCTATTGTGGCCTATCTGTACAAGATTATCAATCTTGCATCCATCACCAATTATTGTAGAGCTAAACTTACCTCTATCGACTGCAGAATTAGCACCTATTTCAACACCATTGCCTATGACCACATTTCCAATTTGACGGATCTTTACCAATCCTCTTCCATCCTCTCTGGGACGATAACCAAAACCATCGGCACCAATACTAACATTTGCATGGAAAATACAACCCGCTCCAATGATACAACGCTCGCGAATGACGGTACCAGACCAAAGGATTGTTTGGGCACCTATTTGTGTTTCATCAAAAACGGTAACGTTAGGATATAGGATAACTCCATCCCCAATGACCACGTCTTTACCTACGAAGCAACCAGCTCCTATTTTACTGCCTTTGCCCAGACTTGCAGATTCATGAACATTGGCACTTGGATCCACATCGGCATCGAGTTGGGGATATCCCGGATCAAACATTTCAAGGATCGTAGCCATAGCCAGATCAGCATTTTTTACAAGAATAAAAGCCCGATCGGCACCAGGTTCTATTTTAATGTCATCATAGACAACAGCAGCACCTGCTTTGGATGTCTCCCAAAACTTTGCATACTTTCTGCTACCAATAAATGAAATATGATGTGATTGTGCTTTTTTTAATTCTTCGGGACCTTCTATTCGTTGGCCGATGTCGCCTACTAGTTGTCCCCCAACTGCAGAATGAATTTCCTGCAATGTAAATGATCGCATTAGATGTGATTTTTTAAGATGTTGTTTTCGGGGAATTGGTGAAGCTAGGCAAAACAATAGGGAATATGATTGAAACAGATCAATGATTTCGAAAATGAATATCTCGGCCTAATGCCAGTCTGGAAAACTAAGAATAGATTATGTCTGGTGTGGGTACTATGGAACGGACGGAGCATTCAGTCTATTTCCTTGAACTTGAAATGCTGACCACCAACGGATGCTTCGACCATCAAACCACCTAATGTCTTTGTAAACACAGCGACACCATCCACATAAGCGGCGTCAAGAGATGCGCCATCGTCAAGTGCTACGGCAGATGCTTGTGCTCCAAATTTGAGTTTGTTATTTTTAAAATGATCCAGCGCTTCTTCATGCTCGAAAAAGATCACTTCCATGTATTGTTGCCCTCCTGCTTGTAGACCAATTGATGCTTGTTTGAGTTTGGCAGTTCCGACAATTTCATCCTGTTCATAGACCATGCCTCTTCCTGCAGCACCACCTATACCAAGACCTGCTTTGGTTACTTTCGGAAAGACAGCATAGCCATAGGCTTTGTCTTTGAATTTCAGAAGTTTGGGATTGGCTTCTATCATTTCGCTAAGGGCTGCCTCAGCATCTGTTTCTAATTCGGGGTTCCAGCCACCGGCTTGTGACCAGGCAAATATGCTTGCAACAAAAAATAGGGATGTGAAGATAGATCTCATTTTGAAGGGGTTTTGGAATGCTAAACTACATAGGATGTCTGATATATTGTGAAAGATAGGAAGTTGATCCCTGGCAACACAAGATGCATTCGATTTTTAATTGACGATGGATCTATACCCAAAGGATCAGGTAAGAGTATCCAAACTCTAGAATCATTCTATTCCCTTATCCCAAGGAAGGGCTGTTGTGATTGAAAGACGGAGTGAGCCAATAGATATAGGAAGGTTAGGTACTTAAAGCAGGCTCGAAAAGGACTGGATACTTCTAGAACACCCCCAAACAAAAGGAACCCATCTTTCCAAATAGGCTCCCTTATATCTTATAGTTATATTTTATTTAGCTAACAACCAATACCCTCCTTCTAATAGTCACCACCGCCAAAGTTGTCATGCATAGTCCGAGAATGAATAGAGCCCATTGCGACATTGTGGGGATGGGAGCAATTTCAGGACCACAAACCTCCACATTATCTACTACAACAGAACAATCACCTACTGCTTGTCCTACAAGGGTCAAAACAGTAGAGGGCCCAGTCGCAGTAAACGTAGTGGAGAAAGGAGCATATTCTGGAGCTTCTGCTGGATTATAGGAAAAATCATCCAATGTGACGCCATCAGCAAGTACTCGAAGTGCCACACCAGAGGATGGACAGATGTAATACAATGCACCTCCTTTGTAATCACCTGTTACCGTATAGGTTACACCTGCTTCAGTGTTTATCGTTTGATTCGCATAAACTGGAAAAGGCGGTGCGTTCAATTCCATTGCAGCCCCAGGGTTACCACCAGCAACATGAAAAAGTCCAACGTTATCTGTTGCAGTGGGACTATATCCTCCTGTCCAACCAGTGAGACCATTTTCAAAGTCACCGTTGGTAACGAAATCACAGTTTTCGCTAGCAGGAGGAGGAATAGGATTTGCTGATGATTGAAATGTCCACAAAAAGAAAAAGAATAACGCAAAGCCTAATTTGATTGATGAATTCATGATTTCTAATTTTCAGATGTCTAAAAAGTGGTTTTCTTATGGACACATTTGTCGTAAAGATGGCAATCGATGCCAATGATTGACTAAACTTGAGATTGTTAAAGATTAAGCGGAAATGGGAATCGGAAGATAATGTCAAAAATAAGCTGAAGTAGTTCTATTCTTATACCCTAGTAATGGTATTTATCCCATTACAATTAATCATAATATGAATCCATACCTTGGCTCAATCAAGTACCTAATTCCTAATTAATCGAACAGAATCATTAATGGCACTATATTCAACCCATGGCTGAATTCTGCTCCCAATGTGAAGAAGGATACTTTGATATTAACCTTGCTCGGTTATCCCTGAAGTTGAAACGAGGTTACTCCACCAATTTCATTTGTGAAGGCTGTGCAAGGCGGTGTATCTACAAGGATGAAAAAGG
>JAHHJQ010000153.1 GCA_018680005.1 Bacteroidia bacterium
CTCGTGTAGCCATCCAGATGTTACCTTTTGAATCTTCAGCCAGATCCCATATAACCTCATCGCTAAGTCCTTGCTCTTTGGTATAACCTGTCCAAGTCTGGCCATCATATCGAACCACACCTTGTCCATCCAGACCAAACCATATGTCTCCTTTTCTATCCTGAAAGACGCACCAAACCGTTCGATTTTCTAATAATCCTCCAGTTGAATATTGTTCAAAGAAATCTCCATCAAAAACGCTTACTCCATTGTCTTGATATGTTATCCACAAATGACCAGCTGAATCATTCATTAAGTCAAGAATACTATTACCATTAAGACCATGATCAGAATTATAGATGGTGAAAGTTTGACCGTTAAATTTGTTGAGGCCATTGTCTTCAGTACCCACCCACAAATTTCCTTCGCTGTCTTCTTCGATAGCGGTCACTCTATTGCTGCTCAATCCTTCATTGACAGTGTAATGGGTAAATGAATCGCCATCAAAAGAGGTCAGACCTCCACCCTCGGAGCCAATCCATATTGTTCCTTTGCTGTCTTCAAATATTTCTCGTATTCGATTGTTACTAAGGCCGGATTGTGTTGAATAATTGTAGAGGTGATGTCCATCAAAACGGATGATGCCTTCCAGGTAGGTTCCAAACCAAAGATGGCCATTTGAATCTTCTAACATGACGAAGATGATGTTTCCTGCCAGCCCTTCATTGATCGTGTAATTGGTGACTCGGGTTCCATCATATCTATCCAACCCGCTAGCCCATGTGCCCAGCCATACATCGCCACGGCGATCATGCATAACCGAACGAATACGTGAAGAGGAAATGCCTTGACCTTCATCCATATATTTGATATCCTGGTTGGATACCTCTTTATATCTTGGTGCTAATCCTGGTCTCGGTACCGGTTGAATAATTGGATTTACAATTGGTGTGGCAGCTATGGGTACACCTGTGGGGATGGTATCACCCATTTCGTTCAGAAAATAAATTTTGTTATGCTTGATTCCGACACTTCGCACTTTCAACTTTTGCGGATTAATTTTTATCCTTTTTGGTGCTTGATCACGTTTGAATTGGTTGCTTTTGAAATCTACAGTCCTGGGGGTTCCTAGCTTGCTTTTTTCAATTATTGATTGATCTGCAATAGTTATTTTTTTGCCGATAGCAGGCACACTGGCATTTGTGGGTAAGATGGCACCATTAGGTTGGGTTATTGGGATGATGCTGTCCCCTGTCAGCGTGTTGAAAGCATAGCCTTGATCTTTATTCAACGGATGACTTTCAGGAAGATGATAGAGGGGAGGAGGAAGTTCACTTCTGTCCAGATTCGAGGGGCTACATCTTGTGATTAGGCTGAGAACAACCAGCGTCCAGAAAAAATAAATGGAATGATGCAACTTCATTGGATTCGATCAACGCTCACAAGTAGAAAAATAGTGAAATAATATCACTATTCGTTGGTTCGAATAGCTCAGAAAGTTTCTTCTGCTTCTGTTTTATGTGCTGTAGGGAAGACGGATAATAAATTCAGTTCCTTTTCCTTCAGAAGAGGTGACCTTGATTTCCCCTCTGTGGGCTTTGATGATATCATAACTCAGCGATAGCCCCAATCCAGTGCCTTCACCTGTAGGTTTCGTAGTGAAGAAAGGTTGGAAGATCTTGTCCTTGATATCGTCGGGGATGCCGGGACCGTTATCGGTGATGGTGAGTTGAATCGTTGAGTTGTTGAGTTGTTGAGTTGTGACGGTGACTTTGGGCTCGTATGCACCGCCCTCCTTCGCCAAGGCTACAGAGGACACAGCACTTCGACTTCGCTCAGCGCATGCCTGAAAAGCATTCTTAGCCAGATTGAGAATGACTCTTCCTATATCTTGAGGGATGATATTTACTTTGGGAAGATCAGGATCAAAGTTCGTTTCAAAGGAGGCGTCGAAAGCAGCATCTTTTGCCTTAATTCCATGATATGCCAGACGTAGATATTCATCGGCCAGTTCGTTGAGATTGGTCATTACTTTTTTGCCCGTACTTGTTCGGGAATGCTCGAGCATTCCTTTAACTATGGCGTCAGCCCGAGTGCCGTGATGTTTTATCTTTTCTTCATTTTCAATAATATCCTTTGCCAAAGCTCTGACCTCATCTAAATCCCCTTTTTCGACTTCATCTTTAAGCTCCTCAAGCAATTCCTGATTTACTTCTGAGAAGTTGTTGACGAAGTTGAGTGGATTCTGGATTTCATGGGCGATCCCTGCAGTGAGTTCTCCGAGTGAGGCCATTTTTTCGGATTGAATGAGTTGAGATTGAGTGGTTTTAAGTTCGGCATAGGCCTTTTCTATTTTCCGAGATTGCTCTAACTCTTTTTCCAAAGTACGTTGTCGTTCTATTTGAATGATCTTTCTCCTCTGATTCTGCCAGATGAGACCAAGAAGAATCATTGCCAAAAGACCATACATTGTATATGCCAACCACGTTCTCCACCATGGTGGAGAGATTTCAATATTGATTTTGGCTGTTTCTTCAGCCCATATGCCATAACTATTAGATCCTTTAACCTCCAATGTATATTGTCCTGGCGGTAGTTGGTAGTAGTTCAATATTGGTTCTCCTTTAAGGCGGCGCCATTGCGTTTCTCCCGGCGAGAGCCGGACATCATATTGACAATTAACTGGATTCTTTAGATCAAATGCGCTAAATCGAAATCCAAAGCTACCTTGCTCATAAGACAATTGGAGTTCGGATTCTTTCCAAATGGGAAGATCTTGAACGGATTGATCGCCCTTGTGAGCACTCTGGCCATTAAAAAAGAATTCAGTGAATCTTACCCTGGAATCATGCTTGAAGAAGGATGTAGAGCTATTAAAGCTTGGATTCACTTCGATCAGTCCTTCCTGATATCCAAAATATATGGTACCATCATTTACTTTGAAGGCACCATTTTTAAATTCCAAATCTCTTCGGTCGTGAAAAATTGTCTTGGATTCTTCATCAGGGTCATATCTTATAACCTGGCCATCTGCATTGGTCATCCAAAGCATACCATGATCATCAGAAATGAGGTTCGTGATATTTTGAAAGATAGGATCTTCCACCACTTGGAAGTGATCACTGCTCCATTCTGGTAGATCCAGCAATTCATGGGGTAATACATGTAACTTTTGATTTGAAATGACAAAGTAAATATCCCCATTACCACTTTGAGCGATATAGTTGACACCACCCCCTGCACCTGTATAATTTTCTGGGAATATCACTTGCTTGCCTTCACCGGTTTCCGGATCCAAACGTTCCAACATAACCGTGATATTCTGATTCTCACCGCCTATCCAAATGTATCCATCTTTATCTTCGAATAGACGATAAATATAGCGACGGCCGAGTACTTCTAATACTTGGGAATCTCGCTCATAGTGTGTTAAGATGTTGGATGAAGGATCAAAGCGAGAAACAGAATTTAGACTACCAAGCCAAAGATGTCTTTTTTGGTCAGATATCAAGTTACCAATGTCATTATACAAAATGGAATTTGGATCATCTGGATCATGCACAAATTGACTCGCTTCTGCCGCAGATGGATCCAAACTGAATAACCCACCATGATGCATTCCTGTGCAACCCCAGATTTGATCATTCAGGATAACTATACCAATTCCGGCAAAGTCAATATATTGACTGGCATCCGTTGCTTCTCTCCTTGATTTGATTTCTGGCAAATTGCGTATCCCAAAATCCTGATAGTCATCGTTGATCCCTATGATTTGTGCAATTCCTTCGCTAGAGGTGGTTTTTCCCCATAACCGGCCGTTCTGATCTTGTGCCAATCCTTCGAACGTTAAGGATTTGCTTACGCCACCTTCTTCAATGATAAAAGGTATAAACCTTAGTTGTGGATTACTCGGACGAATTTTATGGACCTTACCGCCAACTCCAGCTCCTGATATCCATATGCTTCCATCTTTACATTGCATGGTTTGCCATGGAATTATATCCACAGCCTCCTTGATAGTTTCCATCTTAAAGGTCTCCAAATCAACTTTTGCAATACTTCCCAGATTTTCATTGAAGACGTTGTGTAGTGAAAACAGCCACAAATTTTGATCTTGATCTTCTATTATGGAATGCAAACTACTTCTGATATTTCCTTCAATCCCGGGAGCATAGATATCTCCTTCAATATCAGGATCATCTATCATGCGTATGAATTTGCCCGTAGATCGATCCATCAAATGCAATCCTCCGTTACCGCCCACCCAAAAATTTCCTTTGCTATCTTCATAAATCGATCTTATGAAATTGCCCATCAGACTTGAAGGGTCTTTGGGATCATGTTTATATGAAGTGAATGTTTCTGATTCTGGATGGTACCTGTTCAAACCACCTTGAGTGAGATCAGTTTGATAGATGAATCCGGTTCCGATCCACAGCGTACTATCTCGATCGAAATACAAAGCACGTACAATGTTGAAGCTTAAGCTATTGGGATCATTGGGGTCATGAATAAAGCGTTTAAATTGACCCGTTGACCGGTCTAATCTATTGAGTCCATTAGTCGTCGCAATCCAAATTGTATTTTCATTTTCTTCAAGAATTTCGGTTACATTATTGCCTGATATTGAATGGGGATCATCCGGATCAAACTGATATCGAATGAATGTTTCATCACTGGGGTCAAATTGAAATAAACCGCCACCATAAGTACCAATCCAGAGATAGTCATCTGAGCTCCAATACAACCATTCTATATATGCGAAGACAAGAGAAGTAGAATCCGCAGGATTGGCCTTATAGCTTTTAATCTGATAACCATCGTAGCGGTAGAGTCCATTATGACTGCCAAACCAGAGGAAACCATTGGGCCCTTGAACAATACAATTAACATTATTCCCTGTAGGACCATCGGGAAGCTCAAAATGTTCGATTAAATACTCCTCACCGTCACCCTGACTATTCTGGGAATGAGCTAATTGAATACTGCATAGTATTACAACAATACTTACTAAATAGATGTATGATGCCTTCATACCGCGTCCATTTATAAAGGCAATTTAATCATAAATTCGGTCCCTTCGCCCTCTTTTGAAGTTACAGTGATTTCACCCCCATGGGCTTTCACAATGTCATAACTCAGCGATAGTCCCAATCCCGTTCCTTGCCCTGTCGGCTTGGTCGTAAAGAACGGCTGGAAGATCTTGTCTTTGACGGAGTCGGGGATACCAGGGCCGTTGTCGGAGATGGTAATTTGAATTGTTGAATCGTTAAGTTGTTGAGTTGTTAAGCTGACTTTTGGATGGTAATCTGTGTCATACGACAGCAAATCTTCTCTTTTAGTACCAGGGGGTGGACTCCCTTCAGGGTGGGGCGTGTGTGGGGAGGTATCAGATCCCTGGCCCTTCTCAGCCCCCTGACCCCCAGATGGGGGAACCGCAACTCTCTTTGTAGTGATGGTGACTTGAGGTTGGTATTTACTTTGGTGACTGAGCGGAGTCGAAGGCACCGTGCTTCGACTACGCTCAGCGCATGCCTGAAATGCATTATTGATCAAATTCAAAAGTACCCTTCCAATATCCTGGGGTATCACATTGATTTTCGGCAGATCCGGATCCAAGTTGGTTTCGAAAGCTGCATTAAATGTAGGATCCTTGGCCCTCAATCCATGATAGGCGAGTCGCAGATATTCGTCGGCCAGTTCATTGATGTCTGTAGGTTCTTTCTCGCCGGAACTACTTTGGCTGTGCTGCAGCATGCCCTTGACAATGGAATCGGCACGGCCACCGTGGTGATGGATCTTTTTGAGGTTTTGCTTGAGATCGCCTAGTATTTCCTTTGCTTCACCCAAACCTTGCTCACTAAGCGGAGTGTTGGTGAGCTCTTCCAATGCTTCATCGAGCATTTCTCCACTCACCTCCGAAAAGTTATTCACAAAGTTTAAAGGATTTTGTATTTCGTGGGCGATGCCAGCGGTCAGTTCTCCAAGAGATGCCATCTTCTCAGATTGTATAAGTTGGGCTTGAGTAGCTTTCAGATCGCCATAGGCTTTTTCAATTTCCTTAGCGTGTTCGAGCTCTTTTTGTCTTGTGCGCTCGCGCTCAGCCTTGATTACTTGTGCACGCTGATATCGATGAACTTGCCAACCCATTAAAATGAAAGCAATGCCATAAAGAATATATGCCCACCACGTTTTCCACCAGGGAGGTAATATGACAACCTTGAGATTGACTTGATTCGAGGTTTTACTGGTATTCTTTGTTGAGCGAACTTGAAATTGGTATTCACCAGGGGGAACCTTGAAATAATTTGCCGACGGAGACCTATGTGTCTCTTCCCAGTTCATCTCGTAAGGATGCAACCGATACTGATATCGTGGTACAGCACTTTGGAAATCAAAATCAGTAAATTGAAATCCAAAAGTTTGAGCTGTATGAGCCAATTCGATTTCATTCATCATCCAGATTGGCTGGGGTAAGTTGGAGTGTATATTTGGTTTTTGTTTTTCACCTAAAATGAAAAGATCTACGAGCTTGACCTTAGTGGATTCAATATTTTTATCAGGTGCTAGTTCATTTGGATCGATTTCTGTCCAGCTCCCAAAATTTGGAAAAATAATGTTGCCATTAGGTGCTTTTATACCACCTCTATGGCTGCTGGACAATCCACTTTTGCTTTGTACTTGATAATTCGAATAGAGGTCTGGAGTATCTTCCATTCTAAAAAAACTGCCATTGTTTGAATTGGATACCCACCAATTGCCCAAATTATCACTAACGATACCGGCTATGTTGTTGAAAGGAATCTGATCAATATTATTTGCTCCAATAAAACGGAAGTTGTCATTTAGACCATCATAGTATCCAATCCCAAATCCTGCCATGATGAATGCTATTCCTCCATTTGTCGATTGAGATATCTGGCGGATTGCAGTGAAATTAGCCGTTTGTTCATAGTGTTTTCTGACAATTGTATCGTCCAGAGGATCTACTACAGCCAGGTAATATCCGGTTTGATCATCTAATTCGCCGCCGACCCAAATATTGCCTTTATGATCCTCCATCAGGCAAAGCGTAAGATCTATTCGGGACATTCCTATGGGGTCAGAAAGTGTATACCGTTTTGTCTTTCCGGTTTCAGTATTAAAGCGATTTAGTCCCTGGTCATATGCTGCCAACCAGATCTCGCCTCTACGATCCATGATCATAGAGACAATACCGTCAGAACTAATGCTTGTGGAATCTAAAGGATCATGTCGAAAATGTTGAATGACTTGAGTCTTAGGATCAAAACTGAAGATGCCAACAGAATCTGAAGGAAACGAACTCCAAACTCTTCCCCTTTTGTCAAGGGCCATCCCTATAAAACCAAATTGATTCGTAGGCGACTCAATAGTTCGATCGAACGAAATGTTTAAATCAGTTAGATCAAAAAAAGTAGTCTGTTTAGTAGAAGGATTATGCCGGGTTAAAAAATGATGTGTCTCATTCCAACCTCGAACTCTGGTTTCGGGTTTTACGGCGGTCACTGTGCACCATATGTCACCGGTCAGTGAATCAATTGCCATATTCCAGGGTCCCCAAAGATTATAATTGAACTTATTAAAACCATATTGATTAAAGAAGGAAGTTTTTTCAAAATCAGATTTCAAGAATTCACCTTGTTGTAAATCATAAGTTTTCGCTTTCGGTTTTATCCGAAAAACTTTTCCACTTACTCCTGCCCCGGCCACCCATATCGTACCATCACTGCTCTCCCCTAAGTTCCATGCTGACGAATTGAGTGGTAATACTTGCGCGCTTTTAGAATTTGGATCATATCGCAATAAATGGGTTGGAAAGTTATTGCCAACTGTTCCTACCCATAATCCATCCTGTTGGTCTTTCAATATTGAGTAGACCGCAGGATTTTCGCGAATACCGGCTCCGGGAGCATATGGTTGGCCACTTTTGTTGGCCATTCGCTCGAAAGTGCCGGTTTTACGATCCATTTTTTGAAGTCCCTTAGTCGTTCCTACATAAAAGTTGCCTTGACTATCTTCTCCTAATCCACGAACAGAGCTTGTCCATATAGTGGTGCTATCTTCAGGGTCATAGGTGAAGTTGGTAAAGTCATTGGTACTTGGGTTATATTTGGATAGCGCTCCAGTTAAGGG
>JAHHJQ010000166.1 GCA_018680005.1 Bacteroidia bacterium
CCTGTACACCCTCCAGCCATTTTTGTATGGCATCGATTTCAAGAGCAATAGCTTCAATATCATCTTTTGAAGCATCAGTGGCGAAGTGATGGACAGCTCTTTTCTTCCCATTTATACAGATAGGGTATTCAACACTGTCTTCTTTTAAGTGGGACTCGTCAAATATTGGGTATTCTGCCAAATGTACCGATTCATTATGTCCTAGAAGGCTGTAGACTTCTTCACATATATGTGGTGCAAAAGGGGCCAATAACAAGGTCAGTGGTTCAATGATTGCTTTTGGGCTTGCCCCATTCTTTTTAAGATCATTGACGCAGACCATAAATGAGCTTACACATGTATTGAACGAAAATCGCTCAATATCTGTACTCACTTTTTTGATGCAGGTATGGAGTATTTTCAGCGCTGCGGGAGAGGGTTTTTCTTCCGTAATATTTAAAGTTCCATCTTCTTTGTGAATAAGACTCCAGAATCTGCGTATGAACTTATATACACCATCTATTCCATTCGTATCCCAGGGTTTTGATTGTTCTATTGGGCCAAGAAACATCTCGTACATCCTAAACGTATCTGCGCCATAATCGGCAACAACATCATCCGGATTGATCACATTATATTTGGACTTCGACATCTTACCTACTTCAGAATGAGTCATGAATCGCATGTCCGATGCCCCGGTGACAGGTATGAATGATCCATTGTGGAATTGTCCTTCTTTAGATTCAAAGATGGCATCTTTATAATCAGGTCTCCATTCGATGAATTTTCTAATTCCTTCAACATTGAGACATGATTCAGAAGTGCCGTAGTTTTGAACGAAATCTATATGAACCGGAATTTTGGTAGCATGCTCGCCTATATTGTCACCAAATCTTTCTGTGGCCAGGTCGGAAGAGAAGAACCGCTTGTCGCTATCTACCTGATCCTTAATTAAATAGACAAATTCTATGATTCCTTGAATCATGCCCTGATTGATCAGCTTTTTAAATGGTTCTTTTGTAGGAACCAATCCCTTATCGTATAAGAACTTATGCCAGAACCTGGAGTACATCAGGTGACCGACTGCATGTTCGGTTCCACCAACATAAAGATCAACATCTCTCCAGTAGTTCAGCGCCTCCTGACTTGCAAATTCATCCTCATTATCCGGATCCATATATCTCAGGAAATACCAGGAGGATCCTGCAAAACCAGGCATTGTATCCGTTTCTCGCGCAAATCCATCAATCTCATGCACCCAATCTTTGGCAAGAGATAAGGGGGCCTCACCAGAACCTGGTTTGAATTCATCCAATTCAGGTAATGTCAGAGGAAGATTGGTATCCATATGAGGAATACCTTCATTATCATATATGATGGGGAATGGTTCTCCCCAGTATCGCTGTCTGCTATAGTTTGCATCCCTCAATTTGTAGTTGATCTTTCCTGCTCCTCTATCCAGCGCCTCGATATGTTTAATTGTGGCGGTGATGGCTTCAGGAACTTCCATTCCGTTGATAAAACCAGAATTGATCATTTTGCCCAATTTATCATGGAGTGTTGCCCCGGGATAATCCGTTTTATCAACAACATCGATGATTTCTAATCCAAACTTAGTCGCAAATGCTTTGTCTCTTTCATCATCACTGGGAACTGCCATGATAGCCCCGGTGCCATAATCTTTAAGTACATACTCACCGATCCAAATCGGCACTTTCATTTCGTTCAGAGGATTGATGGCATACGCTCCTGTGAAAGCACCAGTAACTTCCTTCACCTCGGCCATTCGTTCCCGTTCGGACCGAGAATTTACGTACTTGATATATGCATCTATTTCGTTCCTTTGTTCAGGCGTAGTAAGCTTGGCAACAAGATCGTGTTCTGGAGCCAGCACCATATAGGTTGCACCAAAAATGGTGTCCGGGCGCGTTGTAAAGATCTCGATTTGCTGATCATGACCAACGATATCAAAGAAAACCTGAGCACCTTCGGATCGACCAATCCAATTGCGTTGCATCGTTTTCAGAGCCTCAGACCATTCTACATGGTCAAGGTCGTTCAATAGTCGCTCAGCGTATGCAGTAATTCTCAAGGACCACTGGAGCATAGGCCTTTGAATCACGGGATGTCCGCCTCTTTCACTTACACCATCCTTGACTTCATCGTTTGCGAGAACGGTACCCAAAGCTTCACACCAATTTACAAATCCGGTTTTTCGATAGGCTAACCGGTAATTCATAAGTATTTCTTCCTGGGTCTTCCGATTCATATTCTTCCACTCAGTGGCAGTGAATTGATCAGACTGTGTAGAAGCTGCCTTGATTTTCGAATTTCCTTCTTTTTCGAAGGTTTTAATTAAGTCAGCTATAGGTTTGGCTTTATTGTCCTGTTGGCAATAGTAATGCTGATACAATTCCAGGAATATCCACTGTGTCCACTTGTAATATTTGGGATCACAAGTTTCAACTTCTCTCGACCAGTCAAACGAAAAGCCAATGTTGTCCATTTGCTCCTTATAGCGTTTGATATTGTCAGCTGTTGAAACCGCTGGGTGAATACCTGTTTCTATGGCATATTGCTCTGCTGGCAGACCAAAGGCATCAAAACCCATAGGATGAAGGACATTGAAACCATTCATTCTTTTGAATCTGCTATAAATGTCGGAGGCAATGTATCCTAAAGGATGACCAACATGCAATCCCGCACCGGAAGGATAGGGGAACATATCCAAAACATAAAATTTTGGATTCTGGCTTTTGTTGGAAACCTTGTAAATCTCCTTTTCTTTCCAATAGGACCGCCACTTGGGTTCGATATCACCTGGTTTATACTCCATGCTGACTTTTATGAAAATGAAACCGCGAATTTAGGGATTTTAAAGTTTGAAAACCTGAGAATAAGTACTGACTCTTATGCCCTTGGGCAAACCTCAATGGGAGTAATATTATCTACAAGGATATTACCATTGTAATAGATATATATTCCATTGGCATAATAGGCTTCCAGAACGATATGTGAATAGGCTTCATCAGGGATGAAATTGATCTGAATAGTGGTCCATTCCGTAGACAAAATGTTTTCGGTTTCACCGATTAGTTGAGCTTTATCGCATGCATTCTTTCCAAGATATATGCGAAGCTTGACAGGTAAGCTGTATCCAACATATGTAGGGGATCTTGCCAGATCCACATTAAATCTCTGACATCGGGAGGGTATTACCTTATCAGTGAGTCGTTGTCCTATACTTTCCCATGTTCCATCATTCCTAGTTATCAATCCTAGATAGGTGTTGCCATCAGATGGTTCGCTGATCACATCCCAGAGACCGGGGAGCATATCAGGAGTAGATCCGGAATTGCAGATAGTCCAGTCAGTTGGGATTCCGGCAGAATTGGAAATTTCAAAAGATGGATTCTTAATTTCGATTTGAGCCGAGGCTGGTTGTATTCCAAGCCATATAAAAATGGTAATTAATATGAAGGACGATAATTGCATATTGATCTTAACTGCTATAAAAGAACCAGTACTCTGGTTGGATTATTATTTTTACATTCAAATTATCTGATTTGCGAAAAAGAAAAATCAGGAGTAACAACTTCTATACGATGATAGGGAATTCTTTGATTCTCTTCATCATCGGTCTTCTATTGGTAATGCTGGTGCTAGGTCAAGATCTGCTCGACAGCTTGAGAGAAGAATTCACATTTCAACTTGAATTGGAGGAGGATTTAAGTTCAGATGACGTAGATCAAATTAGCTCCATGTTACGCCAATTAGCGTACGTTGACCAAAATAGTATTCAGTATCAGAACAAGATCGAAATTGCAAATGATTTTAAAGAGGATCTTGGTATTTCTTCAGATGATAATATGCTTGAAGAAGCACTGTTTGATGCGATATCGCTAAAATTAAAATCTACCGAAATCAATTCGGCTGACATCATAAGAGCTAAGTCCGACTTCATGAAGATTCCATTGGTTCAAAGGGTCAATCATATTGAAGACCTTTCGAAAGGTCTCTTTGACAATATGGAAACATTGCGGTTTGTGGGTTTTGTTCTATCGCTTGTGCTTTGCCTTGTTTTAACCATCCTGATAT
>JAHHJQ010000167.1 GCA_018680005.1 Bacteroidia bacterium
GCTGTAATTGCCAGTCAATGCCGACACCAGCCAGGTACGGCCAGCCGAGTGGATGAGGTCTTCCAGGGAACCAAAGCTGGGGTAGTGACTGGAAAAGCCGAAATATCAGATTTGGAAGGCAACGTCACCTATAAACCAATTGGCGACGTCAATATTGTGAATATGTTGTTCCAAAATGTGATCGCCACATAACCAATTAAAATAGTACCAGTTGCGCATCTGGTATTCCAATTCACTCTGGCCTTCCTGACGCTTTCTGACCCATACACCGGCATCATTCCAATAGACCTGTCCCGAGCGGATCTGACCAATGGCGCCCTCATCAATTCGCCGTTTCATTTCAATATATTTGGGTTCATAGTGCCGTTGCAGACCAACAACTACGTTAAGCCCTTTATCCCTGGCCATCCTGGCTGATTGGAGCACTTTCCGAATCCCTGGAGCATCTGTGGCCATTGGCTTTTCCATGAAAACATGCTTCCCTTGCTGAATGGCATATTCGAAATGAACAGGTCTAAAACCCGGAGGTGTTGCAAGAATGACGACATCTGCTTTGTCAATGGCCTCCTTATAGGCATCGAATCCAGCAAATTGATTTTTCTTTTTGACTTTGATCTTTTTCTCTCCATCAAAGTGTTCCAGAATACCTTGGAGACTGCTGTCTATCCGATCTTGAAAAGCATCAGCCATAGCAACTAGTTCGACATCCGGATCTGCTGTCAATGCCTGAACCACCGCCCCGGAGCCTCTACCACCACATCCGACAACAGCCAATTTTAGTTTTGGAGCAAGACCTGCGGGTCGGGCATTTGTGAGAATAGGCATAGCCATCATTCCGCCAGTCGCCAGTGCTGTGTGTCTGCAGAAATCTCTTCTTGAGTAATTTTTTGAAGGTTTAGATTTTTCTTTCATAGCATTGTTATTAATATCCCCAATATTTTCGTTGCTCATCTATTGCTGGCGTTTGCACGGGCCGGACGATCCTAAACCCAATGAATGGAGCATCGGTATGCCACCATTGACTTTTGGGTATTTGAGGATCTCGCCTTTTCCAGCTTTTATTTGAAGCCAGTTTGGATGCACTTCTCAACTCGTTTGCTTCTTCTTTCCAGGATCCTCCTTTCAAGACTTTTGGATATGTTTTGGTTGGTTTAACCCAGGGATCGCTAACTGTTTTTTTCGTTTTTCTTTTATAACCTTCAGCAATATACTGATCCATGGTCCATTCAGCCACATTCCCATGCATATCATACAGGCCCCATGAATTAGGTTTTTTGGATTTTACTTTCTTATATGCGCTTTCTGAATTTTTCACAAACCAGGCATAATCGTCAAGATCTCCAGAATCCTCTCCAAAAGCATAAGCCGATGTAGAACCCGCTCTACAGGCATATTCCCATTCCGCTTCCGTAGGTAGTCGGTAAAAATTGCCTGTCATCGCCGAAAGCCACGCACAGAATCGAGAAGCCCCTAGCTGGGTCATACTTGTCGCTGGATATCCATCGGTCCCCATTCCAAAACTCATGTCCAGATATGGAGTCGTGGCACCCGTCACTCCGTCTACATCGATTTTTACCTCCATCCCTTCGACTTCTTCTGGCTGTAGATCATCTATGGATCTTTCGACAAATAGTGAAAACTGATCCCAGGTAATTTCTGTCTCAGCCATCCAGAAATCACTTACAACCACACTATGTTGCGGACCTTCATCCTTTTTGTGTCCAGCTTCGGAGGAAAGACTACCCATCCGGAATTCGCCACCTTGAATAGGTATCATTCGGATGAAATGTTCTGTACCGGGTATTCTTTGCTCATAAGTTTTAAATACATTCATTCCCACTGCCATGCACAGGCCACAACATAACAAGATGCATATTCTATGAAAAAGGTATCGCAACATATCAAACAAAGGCATCCACAGTTTTGTAAGCATCAACTACCTTCTGCTCCCCTTCCTTGCCTTCCTGGGAATTACCATGTTCCATTCCCAATATGCCACTATAACCCTTCCTGTGAATGTATTTGAAGACGTTCAAATAGTTGATTTCACCGGTAGTGGGTTCATTCCGGCCAGGATTGTCACCTATCTGGAAATAGGCTATTTCATCCCAACAAGTTTCAATGTTGGGAATCAGATTACCTTCCTGGATCTGCTGATGATAAATATCAAACAAGATCTTACAAGAAGGTGAATCCACTGCTTTACAAATCTCAAAGGCTTGTGGGCTTTCTGTAAGAAATAGCCCCGGATGGTTTCTGAAATTCAATGGCTCCAATACCATAACCAATCCATGAGGTTCTAAGATGGCTGATGCCTGCTTCAGGGATTCAATGACATGTGCAGTTTGGTAGGCCATGTTTTGTCGAAGATCAACATGCCCGGGAACTACAGTCATCCAGGTGGCATTCACACGCTTAGCAACTTCTACGGATTCTCTGATGTGGGTCAGAAACTCCTCTCGTTTCTCTGGATTGCCACTGGCCAGGTTAGGCTCTTGCCAATAAATTTTGTGAGCAACAAACACCCCCATCTCTATACCACGTTCTACCATCTTAACAGCCATCTCTTTTTGGACTTCTGCCGTTCTATTTTTCATTCCATTGTCCTCAAATGCCTGAAATCCCTGATCTGCCATAAAATCCAATTGAGACAAGACGTCTTCACCTGCATGATGTCTGAACATACCAATATGTGGTGCATACTTCAGATTGAACTGATGGTCATCGTTCAAAGGATTTTGTGCTTGCAGGTGTATGCCATTGGTCAAAGCGATGCCTGAAGCTGCCAAACCAGAAGTAGAAAGAAATTTCCTCCGATCCATATGTATTTTCTTAATGTGGAAGGAAGATAATCAAATTGAAAAAATCTAAGGATAAGAAAGACCTATCTCTTGTCTAACCCAATCAAGAATCTGAATCAGCTGGCTACTAAACTCAAATGTCATTAATGGACTTTCTTTCAATCCACTTTTTATGCATTGTTGAACGTGTGCTATTTCCCATCTGAATCCTTTGCCTTCAAACCCACAATCTATTTGTTGTTCGCTATTATCTTTAAAAATCCTATAGCCTTTGGATTGATGAAATCTGGGATCCACCTCTATACGACCTTTTGTTCCTTTTATGATACATTCATTCATCGTATCCTCGATCAAGGTTGCTCGTAAGTTGGCCACACCTCCATTCTTGTAACTGAAGCGAATATCTACTTCATGATCCACACCGGTTGGTCCTATCTCACCCTTGGCAGTTACTTCATCTGGGTATCCCAGAAAAAGTAGGGCGGCAAATACCGGGTATATTCCGATATCCAGCAAAGCACCTCCGCCAAGTATCTTATTGAATACTCTTCCTTCCGGGTTATAGTCGGCATGGAATCCAAAATCCGCCTGTAACGATAGGATATCACCAATAGCACCATCCTCAATTTTTTGAAGCACCTGTTCTGTCCAGGGGAAAAACCTGGTCCACATGGCCTCCATTAGAAATACATCATTCTCTTTTGCCTTTTGGATCATTTGATCAACCTCTTCAGAGTCCATGGCAAATGGTTTCTCACAGAGGACATGCAGACCTGCTTCCAGACACATCATTGTATGCTCAAAATGAAAAACATGTGGGGAGGCCACATAGACACAATCGATATCTGGTATTTTCAATAATTCTTCATAGCTGCCAACAGCAGTAGGAATTGCATATTGATCGGCGAACGCTTTAGCTCGATCTAGCGAACGTGATGCCACTGCAATGACATTGGCATCATCTACATGTGAGAGGTCCTGGATAAAATTATTCGCAATATGTCCGGGAGCAAGTATGGCCCAGTTGAAATTCGACATAGTTAATAGTAGTGATAATTACATGTATAAATCAATCAGAATCAGAATGCATCAAAATAACTTCTTTTTATTCGTATTGAGCTATGGACCTCGACATCCTCCTATTCAAAACTTTTGCTAATTGCTATTATTTTACGGATAATTCCACCTCTCTGATGTCGATTTCTGTCTACTATGATATCGACTAACAAAGTCTGCCCCCTCCAGGGACTTTTAAAATTTCGAATTATTGATGGCTGAGATCTGAATTGCTAATTATTCACACTTTTCAGTCTTCAGTACTTTGGTTGTCAACCTATGTTATGAGAGCTCACCAAAACTGAAGACCGAGAACTGAATGCTGAGGACTTGTTATTCTGATTCCGCCTGAAACACCACCCCTTCCCATGGTTTCATTGCAATGGCGTCGCCTTCGATTTCTGTTTTGGGATAATTACCAAGAAGTCTGGAAGTAGTGTGCATTTCAGGAATGATATAGTCAAATGACTTCTCACTAAAGTTCAAAACGATATAATAGGTATTGTCCGCATCCCATCTCTTGTAGGCAAATATCTGGTCATGACCATGATCAATAGAAGCATACGCTCCATACACCCAAGTAGGATGTGCTTTTCTGACGGACAACAGGTGTTGATAGAATTTAAGGATAGAATCATTATCCTTTTGGGCCTCTTCAACATTAATATCTGAATAGTTCGGATTAACCTTGATCCATGGTTGTCCTGATGTAAAACCAGCATGCTTCGAATCATCCCATTGCATTGGGGTCCGGGCATTATCACGTCCTACTCTATGGACGATCTTAAGAAATGCTTCAGGATCTTCACCTCTATCCAAATGTTCCCTGTAAAAATTCCACGTTTCGACATCTTTATATTCATTGATATCATCGAAATAAACATTGGTCATTCCTATCTCACTACCATTATATATACAAGGTGTGCCACGCAAGGTCATTATTAAAATAGCCAGCATTTTTGCCGACTGCTTTCTGTATTGATCATCATCACCCCATCTTGAAACCATCCGGGCAAAGTCATGATTGTCCAAAAAGATATTGATCCAACCCTGTTCGCCGATCACTTGGTACCAGTCCGAAAACAAATCTTTGAAATCCGTAAATGATGTTGGCACCAGATCCATTTTGCCCTGCGGCCCATAACCAAGAAGCATATGATCCAAATGAAAAATCATATTGATTTCCTTTCGATCTTCACCTACATAATCATTAGCTATTTCCATTGTAATCCCAGGACCTTCACCAACGGTCATACAATCATAGTGATGCAATACTTCACGATGCATCTCCTGCAAAAACTCATGAACCCTCGGACCATTGCTAAAATGATCATGAATCACTGAAGAAAAATCTGATAAATCCACTTCTGGAAAATCTAGATTCTTACTTATCAAAGGAATGACATCCATACGGAATCCATCCACACCCTTGTCCAACCAGAAACGCATTATAGTATAGACCTCCTCTCTTACTTTTTGGTTTTCCCAGTTGAGATCTGGTTGTTTTTTGGTGAAAATATGCAGATAGTATTCTTCGGTCAGCTCATCATATGCCCAGGCGGATCCACCAAAAAATGAGGGTAGATTGCTTGGTGGCCCACCATTTTTTCCTGGTCTCCAGAAATAGAAATCCCGATAAGGGTTATCCCTGGATTTTCTTGATTCCTGAAACCACTGATGCTCATCTGAACTATGATTGACAACAAGGTCCATCAATAGTCTTATACCCCTATCATGAAGTCCCTGGAGTAACAAATCAAAATCGGCCATTGTGCCAAATTCCGGATGGATATCATAGTAATCACTGATATCATAGCCATTGTCATCATTAGGCGATCGATAAACCGGTGATAACCATACAATATCAATTCCTAAATCACTGAGATAGTCCAGTTTGCTGATGATGCCCTGAATGTCACCAATACCATCTCCATTGCTGTCTTTAAAGGAACGAGGGTAAATCTGGTAGATAACTTCCTCCTTCCACCATTTCCTGGTTATTGTCATAGAGCTTTTTCGGTAAATTAAAAGGGTTCAATTAGGAAGTAACATCAAGGTCAAGGTCTGCATAAAACGCCATATCCACATCCTTCCTTGACTTTGTGTAGTAGACAATCTGACCGGTGTGATAAGAGAAGTGCTCGACGACATGAAGTAAGATGCCAATGACGGATTCATCAAATCCCTGGACCGATTTCATTTGGGTTAAGTGTTCGTAAGTAAGATTGTCCAATGCATGATTGAGATCTCGACTCAATTCTGTGAGTTTATTAAGAAGGAATTCTTTTTCCAGAGGACCTTGTGTTTCAAATTCCAGATGTCTTTCGCGGGTATCCTGAGCACCAAATATTCCAGAAAAAACCCATTGCCTTACATTGCCACAGAGATGTAAGACAAGATTGCCAACACTAACTGTATTGCTGTTGGGTCGATACCAGATCTCGACATCACTAAGCTTGTTGAGACATTGGATTATTCTGGGAATCGATTCTTCAATCAGTCTCCGTTTGCACTCTTTCTTGATATGAAATAGAAGTTCGCCTTGCATGTTTCTCATTTAGGAATTCCAAACATAGTCGAAAGCTACAAAGGATATTTCAATGATTTGCATAACTTTCAGAAATCAAATCAATACAAAACGAAAAATCTAATGACTCCATTTATTGCAGAAGTAATAGGTACATTTTTGCTAATTCTGTTAGGAAATGGAGTTGTCGCAAATGTGGTGCTGGCTAAGACAAAAGGCAATAATTCAGGATGGATCGTTATCACCTTTGGATGGGCATTGGCGGTCTTTACCGGTGTTGTCGTGGCTGGTGATACCAGTGGCGCTCATCTTAACCCGGCAGTGACCATCAGTCTGGCGGCGGCTGGAAAATTTGCCTGGTCACAGGTAGGACCCTATATTCTTGCCCAGATGATCGGAGCGATGCTTGGCGGATTATCGGTATGGTTGACATATGGGAAACATTATGCTGTTACACCAGATCCTTCAGCCCTGCGAGCTACATTCTGTACTACCCCTGAAATCCGAAATCCATTGAGCAATATATTTTCAGAATTGGTAGGCACCTTTGTTCTCGTTTTTGCAGTGCTATATTTTGCCGGAGCTTTTATGGATGATGGTGGTGTAAAGCAGCCAATTGGACTAGGCGCCGTAGGCGCTTTACCGGTAGCATTTATAGTTTTCTCGATCGGTTTGTCGCTGGGTGGTACGACCGGATACGCGATCAACCCGGCACGTGATCTTGGGCCCAGGATCATGCATCAGTTGCTACCTATTGCAGGCAAAGGAGATAGCGATTGGGTATACAGCTGGATCCCGGTCATCGGTCCTATTTTAGGT
>JAHHJQ010000168.1 GCA_018680005.1 Bacteroidia bacterium
CCCTGTTTCTAATGCAGAAGTCCGTTTAGAATCCAATCAAGTAGCATCATCGCTTGATGGCGAGCATTTAATGTCCAAAGCCATGACAGATGAAAATGGTATTTATGAATTGGAAATAGGAGAGGAAACACCTTCACGCCTGGTACCATTCAAGAATGATGGGCATAGAACTGGTGTGAGTACCCTGGATCTGCTCAAGGTAGCAAGACACGTTCTTGGTATCCGACCATTGACATCGGCGTATCAATATATTGCCGCAGATGTAACCAATGACGGAAGGGTTTCCACAGCTGACATGTTGCATATACAAAGGCTGGTGCTGGGTGTTTATGCTGAGTTCCCAAAGAGTAATTCGTGGAGATTTGTAAAGCGTGATTTCAACTTTGGTGATCTGGATTACATCCTCAAGAATGGATTTCCTGAATCTTATGATTTGTCACAGATGGATTTATCAGAACCTATGGATGACCTTGACTTCATTGCGATCAAGATCGGCGACCTCAATCCTGATTACGGTAGCAAACTAAGAGGAGGCAATTCCAGTTCTGAAACACTCAGTCTTAAAACCGAAGACCAGATTCTGATTCCTGGTACACAGATAGAAGTAACGATCAAAGCAGATGATTTCAATAAAGTATTTGGATTCCAGCAGGAGTTGGCATTCGATCCGAATCAAATGACTTTGCGAGATATTCAATATCATGATGCCTTAGACATTTCAGAGGACAACTTTGGTTTGCATAGAATTGATGATGGGATGATCACCACCAGTTGGTATGATCTGGATTCCAAATCTATCGAGGCTGATGAAACGATATTTACGTTGGTATTCGATGTACACAGATCGGGTCAGCTAAGCGATATCCTTGCAATTTCATCAAATGAAATAGTTACAGAAGCTTATTTCAGCGATGATCGCATTGGCGACGTCCAATTCATCTTTGAGAATGATACGAATGATTTTGATATTACAGATTTGGCTCCAAACCCTTTCAGAAATGAAACTTTGTTGAAGTTTTCAGTTCCTGCAACTGGTGATGTTCAGGTCACTATATCGGATATCTCCGGTAGGTTGATCAATCAAAGAAACTTGCAGGCGACCAAAGGCGAAAATCAAATTGCCTTCAAAGAGTCTGAATTGAATGGCGCTGGTATTTACATTATCAAGCTGGATTACAAAGAACACACAGCCCTTCGAAAGATGGTGCTTATAGAATAAAAGGTTTCTAAGAATTAAAATTCGTTGAACAAGTACTGAAGTCCCCAGGAGCATTTATTTGAGTTGTGCTCCGGGGGCTTTTTTTCAACTACTTCAAAATTCTTTTCGAGCAAATAGCTTTAACAATCGATGTTGCTCTCAACCCTTTTCAATTTATTTGAGAAGGGTTTTTTTATTTTTAGAAATCCTAAGAAAATAAGTCCAAACCTAACTATTTCACTATGATTCGATCTATCATTTTATCTTGTCTTCTAACCTGTACCATTATACTTCAGGCGCAGCAAACGCTGAACTACTATTTGCCTGATATACAATATGATGACAAGATACCATCGCCTGAAGCGGTCCTTGGCTACCAGGTAGGAGAGTGGCATGTCAACCATGATCAATTGGTCTACTACGTCGAGAAGGTAGCTTCCTTATCGGATCGAATTACGATAGAGACGTATGCCAGATCTTATGAGAACAGACCGTTACTCTTGTTGACCATTACTTCTCCAGACAACCACGAGAAATTGGATCAAATACGAAATCGACATCTTGAGAATATTACGCCAGATGGCCAGGCTACTAAGGACAATCCGGTAGTGATCTACCAGGGTTTTAGTATTCATGGAAATGAAGCGAGTGGATCGAATGCATCATTGCTTTACTTATACTATCTGGCTGCCGGACAGTCCGATGAACTTCTAGCTATGCTGGATAATGTGGTCATTCTTTTTGATCCATCTTTCAATCCTGATGGTATGAATCGATTTGCTTCATGGGTGAATACACACAAATCAAAGAATCTGATAACTGATCCTTCTTCACGGGAGTATCGTGAAGCTTGGCCGGGAGGCAGGACGAATCATTATTGGTTTGATCTAAACAGAGATTGGTTGCCCACACAACACCCGGAAAGCCAGGGGAGAATTAAGAACTTCCAAAAATGGAGACCCAATGTGTTGACAGATCATCACGAAATGGGTTCTTCTTCAACTTTCTTCTTTATGCCAGGTATACAGAGCAGAGTGCATCCCTTAACTCCAAAACGCAATCAGACACTGACTTTTGAGATTGGCAAATATCATCAAAAGGCATTGGACAAGATAGGATCCCTTTATTTCACCGAAGAAGGCTACGATGATTTCTACTATGGCAAAGGATCTTCATATCCGGATGCACAGGGATGTATAGGCATTCTCTTTGAGCAAGCCAGTGCTCGAGGGCACATCCAGGAGACCGTGAATGGGCTTTTGACTTTTCCTTATGCGATACGAAACCAGATGACTACCGCAATATCTACTTTGGAGGCTTCTCACAATCTTAAAGAACAATTGAATGAATTCCAACGTGAGCATTTTGTTTCGGGATTGACCGAAGCTAAATCGGATTCCCGTAAGGGCTATGTTTTTGGACACAACAGCGATGGCTATCGGTTAAAGTCAATGATAGAATTATTGCAAAGACATGATATAGAAGTCTATCATCTGTCTAAGAATACAACAATTGAGGGCAAAGCATTTAATTCCAATACAGGGTTTGTCGTACCCCTGGAACAAATGCAATATCGACTCATCAAATCTATGTTTGATCCAATAACACAGTTTCAGGACAGCCTTTTCTATGATGTGTCCACATGGACGATTCCCTATGCTTTTAATATCCCATATAACGAACTGAAAAGTACGACGGGATTGGTTGGTGAGAAAGCCGATATGACATACATAACGGATTCAAGATTGGAGTCTGTGGAATCTCCGTACGGATATATCTTCGAATGGGATGAATATCTGGCTCCGAGAGCTTTGAATCAGATATTGAAGGCAGGATTAAGAGCCAAGGTTGCAGCACAACCACTATCTGCTGTAACGACTAAAGGGATGCTACAATTCGATTATGGGACGATCAACGTTCCAGCTCATAACCAGGATATGGATCCCGACGATATTAAGAAACTGATGCAAAAGATAGTTGAGGAAAACAATATTACGATATATGGAGTGGCCTCAGGCCTCACCCCACAAGGGATTGATCTGGGTAGCCGGAATTTTGAAGATCTCAGAGATCCCAAACTTCTGCTATTGGTAGGTAGAGGAGTAAGATCTTATGATGCAGGTGAAATCTGGCACTTACTAGACCAGCGATATGATATGCAGATCAGCATGGTAGAACTCAATCGTTTCAATGGGCTTGACCTGGATCGGTACAATACCCTGGTATTAGCATCCGGATCTTATGGATCAATTAGTGATGCGGGTGTGGAAAAATTAAAAAGATGGATCAGAGATGGAGGCAATCTGATTCTGTTCAGTACAGCCATTCGATGGGCAAAAAGCAAAGGGTTGGCAAAAGTAGAATTCAAGACAGCCGAATCACCAAAAGGTGGTGAAGCTGCTTATAAAAATCTGAGCGCCACCAATGGTGCCAGCGTGATAGGGGGGGCTATTTTCCAAACTAAATTGGACCTTACTCATCCGTTGTGTTATGGGTATAACGATGCATACTTACCAGTATTCAGAAGGGGTACCATGTTTGTCGAACCATCAGAGAATCCTTTTGCGACTCCGGTGAGGTATACAGATAAGCCACTTCTGAGTGGATGGATCAATTACAAAAACAAAGCAGTCATCGGTAATACAGCTGGGGCACGAGTGTCCAGACTTGGTAGTGGAAGAGTCATTTCCCTTGTCGACAATACCAATTTCAGGGCCTTTTGGTATGGCACCAATAAGCTATTTGCCAATGCGATCTTTTTCGGACATACCATCAGCAGTGGAGCCGCTGATTAAGTAATGGATTTGGGCAATTTAGATTTAGGGTAGCTTGATAAAATTGTGAAATCCAAAAATTGTCTTGCCTCCAAATAGGTTGTTTTCGACCCAGGTGAGTACCCTGTATTTCAATCTTTCATGTTTGAAACGGTTGCTGCGTAAAAAGCCGCTTTTCGAATAGTTGATCTTATCTGCCCAATCAAATGCGCTGATCATGTCTTGCATAACTGCCGGGTGCGTGCCTGTGAATTGAGGAATGCGACCGACTGGACCATAATCGAAAAATTCGTCCAGAATGGATTGTTTTTCTTTCCTGCCCATGTAAAAACTTTGCTGTCTTTCATTTTTTGTTTGCATGAGCCTTGGAGGACGCACCCATCCATAATGGTACATCTCAGCATCAATGGATTTGACATTTAGTTTTTCGACATTATTCAGTCTGAAAGATTGTGCGTCTTTATAGGATGTGATATCAACTCCATTGCGTACGATTCTGATCTCTTCCTTGTACCAAGTGTGTGCATGAATTCTGTGATCATAATCACCCCAAAAGTGATTGTATCGAAAAAGTAATCCCTGAACTTCGGGTTCATACAGATACTTTTTACAGGCTTCGACGATGTTCTCATGATCTTTTTCATGGACCACTTCATCAGCCTGAATATAGAAACACCAATCTCCGGTACATTTTGACAATGCAAAATCCGTCTCGTCTTTGAAGATGAGTCCACTCTTGAACCGCTCTTTGTCCCATGGTCGGTGATAGATTTTGATCTTATCTGAGCCTATGCTATCTATAATGGCTTGAGTTTGATCGTCTTCATCGTTATCACCCATGGCAATGATAAATTCGTCACATATGGGCAGGATGGATAGTATGGACTCCTTTACAGGATAGCATAGTTTCGCCGCATTTCTGACAAAAGTAAAACCGCTAATTTTCATCTTACTTCTTATTTACTAATTGAAGGTAGACATTCATCATATCCCTGGCAATCACGTCATCATTGAATCGCTGAACAAAAGCCAGTCCGTCCGTAGTCATATTGTGTTGCTGGATCCGATCATTCCAAACCTTGTCAATGGCGTAACGGATCTGCTTGATGTTATTCATATCAATATATACACTGCTTGGCCCGGCAGCTTCCGGGAAGACGCCCTTTTCATGACAAATGACAGGTGTTTTGGTATACAAGGCCTCAATTATCGGAATGCCAAATCCTTCCACAAGAGAAGGGTATACCATCATTTTAGCTTGTTGGTATAAGGCTGCTAAATCCGGCAATTGAATATCATGAATAAAATGCATTCGGTCTTTCATTCCATTTTTTGCAATATATTCTGATACCTCTTTAAAATATTTGGTCGGTTGGCCTATGGCTGCGACATGATAATTGGAATCTTTAACAGCTTTGAGGAGACTGAGCAGATTTTTGCGTGGTTCGATGGTGCCTACCGTAATGATAAATTCCTGGGGCAATGCATGTTTATACCTGATTTGTTTTGCCTCTTCAGGATCGATACGTGATTTGAAAAGAGGATGACAAGTTTGGTAGACGACTTTGATCTTGGACGGATCCGTGCCGAGGTATTGAGTAATATCCGCTTTGGTTTGTTCGCTGATGGCGATGACCACATCTGCTTGATCTGCGGCATACTTGAATTTATTGAAATAGATTTTGCGGTCCGCTGGTTTGTACATTTCAGGGTGCGTCACAAAAATGAGATCATGGATCGTCACCACGGATTTGAAATTTGCGCTATCTATTCCTCTCGGTAGCTCACCGCTAAGACCATGATAGATATCAATGTTATCCTTGTCTGCTTGTTTTAATATAGGTCCCTGGCGCCAGAGGGAATTCAATTGTCGCCAGATCCAACTATTAGGTCTGTGTTCCTGAACTATCGAACCATCAGGTTTTAATCGGTCGATCTTGCCGGGTTTGGGATTGTAGAGCAAATACTGATGTTCAGGATAGGTGGCTGACAAAATCCGGATCATATCACGGCTATAATTGCCAAGACCGGTAGCATTATGAAATATTCGTTTAGCGTCGTAACCAATTTTCATATACTAAAGCTAGCGATTCATTATTGCTTCCTGTAGTTTTAATAGAATCGGTACGGCAAATCTCCGGTATTTAAATTATTCTTTAATAACAGGTCCTGATTTAATCTATCGCAGCTTATCATTGTGCATGCAATTGAGGATCAGGACATACCAATCCAAGGATTACCCATTTCTGGTAGAGATGTTTTACCAATCTCTGTATGTACCTGAAGGCAAAGATCCTTATGATCGCGGCGTAATTCAAAAACCGGAACTGGCCAGGTATTTCATTGAATGGGGCAGACCGACAGACCATTGCTTTATTGCCGAGAAAGATGGCAAAAGGATTGGTGCAGTATGGGCAAGATTCTTCACCGAAGAGGATCCTGGTTATGGATTTGTAGAAGAGCGATTTCCAGAATTAGGTATTGCACTTTTACCGGATTATAGAGGAAAGGGAGTAGGCTCAGACCTACTTGACCATCTAATACAATTTCTAAAGACAGAAAATATTCCCGGAGTGTCCCTGAGTGTTGAC
>JAHHJQ010000177.1 GCA_018680005.1 Bacteroidia bacterium
AAAATGAAAAATAACCCTGTTTTGAAATTGATTTTTTCTTTATTTCTTAAAAGAAAATTTATCAAAGGGATGCAAAAGAACTTCGAAGCCTTGAATGGATATGTAAAAGAGCTATTGAATGAAGGAAGGCGACATCCCAATGCTATAGTATTAAAAGAATTCCAGGCTTAAATTTTTTAAAAAACTTTAATGGAGTAAAAAAAATGAGCAGACAACATTGTTACGCGTCGCCTGCCCATACCCATTGGTTTATTGGGTTTCTAGCACTTTTAGTTTTAGCATATCACTCATGCCAAAAGCTTCGTAAATTCCGGAGGTCACCTGATCCAGTGAATCATTATAAGGTTTGATGGGATCTCCCATGCCCATTTTATCTACAACCGTTCTGAAAGGTCTTTCTCCAGCAGGTGTATTGATCAAAGTAGCAATTGCATCTGCCACATCTTGAGGATTCTGTGCAGGATTGGAAGCTAATGCCCCTTCAAAATTATCAAAGAACGCCTTTGGCGCATTTACGAAGTCGCCATAACTATTATCCTGAGAGTGATCTGAAGGTGTAATTAGTGAATTAAAGAAGGTGGTAGGAAAGCCTCCTGGTTCGACGATAACAGAATCTACGCCAAAACCGGAAAGTTCTGTTCTGTAGTTCTCAGCCAGGGCTTCTACAGCCCATTTGGAAGCGTTGTAGGGTCCATAAAAGGGAATCGTCATACGACCCAACAAGCTGGATACCTGGATCAACAATCCCGATCCCTGATTACGCATATGTGGCAAGGCTGCCCGATTAACACGCTGTACACCAAATACATTGATGTCAAATAATTTTTGCCAGTCTTCAGGTGTAAATTGTTCCTGCAAGCCGAGTACGCCTACACCAGCATTATTGACGACGACATCAAGTCTACCCATTGCATCCATGATTTGTTCGATCCCGTCATTTACGCTTACAGTATTCGTAACATCTATATCGACGATCAAGGCGCCGGCGGCCTTTAATTCGTCGGCGTGTTCCTTATTTCTTCCGTGGCTATCACGCATAGATGCCGCGACATTGTGACCTTGTTCCAACAAGGTTTTTGCGGTTAATTTTCCAAATCCACCGCTAGTTCCGGTAATTAAGATTTTTTTACTCATTTTCTAAAATTGAAGATTGGTTACATAATATATTATGCAGGGTTATTAAATATGATTATTCAAATTTAAGATTAGCGTCATGAATCCGAGTTGTAAGTTGTGTACTGAAATTCATACCCAGGATCGAAGTATATCGATCGTTCAGATCATTCCAGGCCTTTATTATGTCTGACTGTATTGCCAATCCATTCTTAGTCGGATAGACTTCTGTTTTTCTTCCAACTTTCTTTCTTTTCAATAGACCTTTGTACTCCATTTTTTCAATTAATCGGGTCACTGTACTTGGTGATAACTGAAGATACTGACAGATTTCTTTGGGTTGTATTCCTGGTTTTTCATTCGCAGTCATCAATAGAAAAGCGTAAGATGAAGACATGCCCAAACCAATAAAAGCCTTGTCAGCAAGTCGGGTCATATTTCTCGCCAATGCATTAGCCGAGTAATATAGACAGCCAGAATATTTTGAAGCACAGTTCTCCACGATATGATATTTGTATGTACAAACAATCGGTATATCAATAGGTTTACCATTGCTTTAAAAAAAAATAAAAAATTCTTATAGGTCAAAAAAATGGGTATTTGAGAGCCGTCCTTTTATCCAGGGTGATTATCTATATACTGCCGTGCTTACCTTCAATCACACTGGAAATTCCAACACCGGATTCGTTCTCATTCTGGATTAGGACCATCAGGTAGTTTCTGCGATTTCCGGATCAGATCCGGCTTCAGGATAGCGTATGTATCAGACGGTCCAGCTGTTCAAACATCCGTATGATGTACTCTGTGTGAATATTTCGAATTATTCATTGATCAACAATAGGATGTAATGTGCTGCAGACCAACTAAAATTTTCTGATTCCATACCTTGTCCAGTTAGAGGATGATAGTTTTCTCTGATTGATATACCATTGGTTAATACACCCTGGGCATTGTGCATTAATTTATAAGTAGCATCGTAGGCTTCGTCATGAAAACCATAGTTGTGTAATCCCATTACTCCAAAATATGCTTGATCCAACCAGTTCGGACCTCTCCAATAACCTCTATCAGGTTTGAACTTTGGATGACTTGCACTCAAAGTTTGAAAAGGAACCTTAGTATTAAAGTAATTGGAATTCATCATATTATCCTTTACCGCTGAAGCTTGTTCAGGTGTTGCTACTTCTGCCCATAGTGGTATCCATCCTTCGCACCCCATTGCAGTAATTAATTTATTCCCATCAATTGAAGTATCATAAAACCAACCGCTAATTGGATCATAAAACTGTTGCCGAATTCTATCTTTTAATGTATTTGCTTCGGATGTAAATGTGCTTTCATCTTTCTCCATTCCTAAAACCTTTGCCATTTTGGCTAGATATTTTTTTTCGGCAAATAGATATGCATTGAGATCGACACTTTCCTGATCTAGCGAGAAGGCAGTTGTTGAATTCTGAAGTATTTGGCAGGAATCAAATCTAACCGCATTATCCATTCCGCTTTCCCATTTTGCAGCTATTAAGGAACCATCTGTTGATCCGTATTCACAAATTCCATCATTGTCATGATCCCGGTTCCTGTACCACCAATAGTGTTGATTAACAATTTTAGGATACAATTCCTTTAATAAATTTAAATCCTGACCGTGTTCATAAACCTTCCAAGTACCCCAGGCAGAAAGCGGGGGTTTGGTATTCCGGTAATTATGAGGTTCGATGGTTGTGTCTCTATAAACACAATCTGCAATAAAACCATCTTCGTTTTGAAAATCAAACATCGCCTTAATCTGCTCAGCTGCAAGAACTGGATCATAATGTGCCAGGGCAGCAGCATGTTTCCAACTATCCCAAGCCCAGAAACCATGAAACCAGATATAGTGATAACTAGGAAATAACCCACTGTGCTTTAGTTCACCAGCCGGGATTCTCCAATTATTTTGAAGTGTTAGCATCGATTTGACAAGAAGATTTCTATAGACATCATCTTGCCATATCGTATCCAATTTGTTGTATAAGGTTTGTAGGAGTGCCTTCTTCCCTGATATTCTATTTTTAAGGAATTCATTGACATCATGAGATACATTCGTAAGGTGAAGATTCTCTTCTGCTATATTATATTCGTCAAATATGAAACTGTGAGCAAGCAGCAATTGCTTGTTTTCACCAGGATTCAATTTGATTTTTTGCAAGTCGATTCTATAGTTATTCGTATCAACTTCGATTTCATGAGTTAGATCTCCAAATGCCTGAATAATACCTCTGGCATTACTTTTATTTGAAGAAAGATGAAGAGAATTCTTGTCTGGGGTTGACGTCAGGCCATCAACAAATGTAGAACCTTTCCAACCAGAAGAAAATTCTAAAACCTCGTCAGATGAATTACTGATATCCGTAATAATAAATGCGGAATGTGCTGATGCATAGACAAGGGTTTGTTTAATATTTAAAGTAGGATTATTATAATCCACCTGCAAATGACTCGGATGACTTGTATGCGTCATTTGGAAATCATTCCAATCAAGAGGCTTTCCTGTTTCAATATTGATGAGTTCAAGTTGGCTTAATACCTTACTACACCAAATTCCATTCTCCTGAGTCATCAAAAATGGACCTGAGAATCCACCATATGCTGATATCG
>JAHHJQ010000214.1 GCA_018680005.1 Bacteroidia bacterium
GTCAAACTGGGAATCAAACTTTCTGTGGGATCTCCAGAATTCGTCAAACCTTGAGACCATACAAGAAAAAGTTCTGAGCCCGGAACATATTCCCATCTGGCTACCAGATTGGATCTGAATTGAATAAAGTTGAAATCCGGATTGCCAATGCTGTAGTCAACATTACCATCCATATCCTCATCAACATGATATTGTGACGAAGCAGATTCGTACGATATCTGTGTCCCATCCAGGACTTCATATCTTTCCTCGTAATTATTTGCAAGACTATTGGTGATATACTTAAAATCTGAATATTGCGCCTTTGATATGAAGGGTTGCCCCCAGTATTGAATGGTAAAGTTTGGACTGATAGTATAGTTCATTCTCAATGACATATTAAAAGTCTTCTGATCTATAGAGGCCGTAATATATCTTGTGTCAGCAGGGTCAGCACTCCTTTCAATATTAGTGACATATTGAATGGTTCTTTTGTATTGATTGTATCTAGGTCCTAGTGAGATATTGAAGGTATTTGTTGGTTGGTATCTCATTCTTAAGCTAATGCTTCCATTGTTAACCTCACTTTTTTGGAATGGCGTAAAATGAAAAAAGAATAGATTGAAAGTTAACTTTTTTCTTTGGTCAGAATTAATGAATCCCCATTTCCCCCAACCACTTGACTCACGGATCATTGGTCCTCCTCGTAAACTTGTTGCAGAGAGCTGCTTGAGTTCAATATGGTTGCCAAATCCGATGTACCAAAAGTTTTTCAATTGCCCTTGGGCGTTCACATTTATTTCCTGGTTGGTATTTTGTCCTGAAGTGTTCCATCCCAGCCAATGGTTATAATTGATACGGTAATTATTAAACATTCCCTTAGGCTCAATATCTCGATACTGCCCCCAGGTGAAGTGAGTGATTTCGTCTGAAGCGCGCATGAAACCTACATCATTAAGTTCCAACTCTGGAGACCTCCATGTTACTCCAGTGTCAAAAAACCAGGTTTCTCCGCCACTTTTTCCAAATTGAATTGTACCTCCGGTTCCTGTAAGACTGGTCTTATTGGGATCCACCTCAAGATGATCTGCATCGATTCTTTGAAAAAGATGTTCAAATGATCTCTGGGTGTTTTGTATTGCTTCTTTAGATCCACTTACATTACTAAATAGCAAATTTCCCCTGAGATAGTAATTACGGTCTTTCCATGTATGTTCAAAATCAAATGCCCCTGTATAAGCGGATTTATGAATCTCTATTCCACTATCACTCAGATTTCGATTCACAGCAGTCAACATTCCTCCAATAGATGATTTTCCTTCATTGATATTTTGTTTCAGCCTTGCAACTGTGTAACTGGTCAGAGGCTCTACAACTTCTTTGCTTATTTCGTCATTTAAAGAAATCTTAGCTGTTTCTTCTGCGGTTACACTCTGCAAAATGCCAACACTTAATCCCTGATTAGTTTGCCCACTAAATTTTGTTGCTCCAACTATGCTGGTTAAATTGGGCTGATTGACAAATCCATTTGTGCTGGGGTAGGAGTGTGGTGACCCACCAATTCTCCTCGAATAAAATATATTGTCTGAATCATAGCCCCCTCCAGCAACAGATGAACTGATTCGGAAATCAAAAAGATCACGGTTCTCAATAAAGAACGGTCTTCTTTCCTCAAAGAAAACTTGAAATCCATCTAGTACTACTACTGACGGGTCCGCCTCTACTTGACCAAAATCAGGATTAAAAGTAAAGTCCAGAGCGAAATTGTTGCCGATTCCGATTTTACCATCCAATCCGACATTCACCTCGGAATTTGATCCTGTTCTAAATGGGTTGCCTTCTTCTTTTTCAAAGGTTTCAGCTAACGTAACTATGTATGGCTGGATTTCAAGCTGTTTTTGCGGTTTAATATTTTTAATTCCTCTAAGTTCTCCGAAACCGCTGACCCATCTCCCAGAGTTACGACTGATGTATTGCCAGGTAGATCTTTCATTGAATCTGAAGTGCCTCCTTGTAAATTGAAGTCCCCAGATCTGTTCATCTTTTTTGTCAAATCTGATTTGAGAAAAAGGAATTTTAATTTCAGCTGTCCATCCCTCATCATCGATTCTGGTTGCTGTATACCATATTGGGTTCCAGTTCGAATCCCAATTATTTCCATCCTGGGTAACAGCCTCGTCTCCAAGGACTCCTGCTGCAGTGATCGAAAAAGATGCAGCTGTTTGGTTATCATTGTATCCGTCTATATTGATTTCAATCCAGTCTCCTTCAAACCCATCTCTTCTGGAAAGACGTTTTTCGATTTTTTCCGGTTCGTTATCGTAGCATCTATAGGCTATGTATAGAAACTTTTCGTCATATACGATTTTGAATTTAGTGCTTTGACTGGCAATGCCACCATCTATGGGTTCAAGTTGGACAAAATTTCCTCCCCAATTCACTATAGACCAGGCTTCATCGCTGAGATCCCCATCTATCTCAATATTTTGTCCATTGAGAGCAGTGGTAGTATATGACTTGTTGGTCTTTTTTACATTTTCCGTTGCCAGTGAATCCAGCAATATGGCACTATATTCTTCAAAAGGTCCTTGAGCATATGATGCATGAAATGCCAGCATCAGGATAGAGAGCATGATGTTTTTCATTGGATGATAGTGGTCTTTCTTCAGTAGGTTCTTCCGTACAGAGTACGTCGGAAAGACAAGAGCTGGTGTACTTCGTTGCTTCTGGTGGGATTAAAGAATCAATTTGTTCGATGAAAACTCAATTTTCATCTACTAAAATCAGAACTAAAGATGAGGTTTACTTACAGTATTTGAGTTTATAGATAAGCTCATTGATTTTTCGAATATTAATCATGGCAAATCTTGCCATCGACTTATCTGCAATCTGATATTTATTCAAAATAGAATCTTCATATTGAAAGACTTCCCGACTTGATTTAGAGATCAGTCTATAATATCTATTGATCCAGGAGCTACCTCTCATATCAAAGTAGATGCGCAGCCTCACCAAATATTCCGGTGTTTTATAGCCCTGCAGATTATATCTGCTATAGTCAATAGAAGAGAGTGAGCTATACTGTGTTCTCAGGCATCTGGCAGACAATCGAACGGCCAATGTGTATCTACCTTCGTTAATTGCCTTATTGATCAGGACATAATATTTATTAATAATCCTCCTGCTGAAATTTTTTGCCAAAGTGTATGCCTCGACGTATTGTTTGCTTTTTTTAAGATACTCAGATTTATAAGGTAAGGCAGAAATAATATTTCTCATCAAATCGATTCTCTGGGATTTCGAGAGATAAAGTATTTGATATATCAACTTTTTCCTGAAAGAGGCTTCCAGATTTTCCTTTTGCCGGAAATATGAAGTATTGAGATAGTACCTGGATTGAAATTGGAGTTGACGTTCGATTTCCTTTATGAGTGATAGTCTAAGTTTTTCATTTTCAAGAGAAAGAACCTCATTAACAAAATTAACGACAGCCTTTATCCAATATAGTTCATGCCGACTATCTCTGAAGTATTTCAGCTTGTAAATATATCGCCAATATGAAAATTTACTGCTCACAGAAAATCACGTTCTTTCATCCATTGATCATTAAAAATCTTGCCAAGATATCGACTACCATGATCACTTATTATAACGACAACAACATCGTCTTTGTTAAGCTTATCCTGATAATTATATAAAGCAGAGATATTCGCACCACTGGAATACCCAATTAACAATCCTTCTTCTTTTGCTATACGTCTGGTCATTAGTGCTGCGTCCTTGTCATGCACTTTGGTATAATTATCTATATGCTCAAATAATACATTGGCGGGAATAATGTTTTTACCAAGACCTTCAATAGTGTATGGCTTAATCTCATTTTTATCATAAACACCTGTCTCCCAATATTTCATCAGCACAGAACCATAAGAATCAACTCCAAATACCTGGACCTTAGGATTCTTTTGTTTTAGATACATTCCTGAACCACATAAAGTTCCACCTGTACCAGTACTCCCTACAAGATGGGTTATCTTACCTTCAGTTTGATTCCAGATTTCTTTTCCTGTGGATTTAAAATGGGCCTCCATATTTAAAGTGGAGTAGTTCTGATTGAGGTAGAAAGAGTTGGGTATTTCGTTAGCTAACCGTTTGGCTGTCTCGTAATACGAATTTGGCGATTCCGGATCTGCATCTTTTGGACAAACATGGATTTCAGCACCGAGAGCTTTGAGCATGTCATATTTCTCTTTGGAAATTTTGTCGGTTACTGTAAGTATGCACTTGTAACCTCTAACGGCTGCCAGCATTGCAATACTATATCCTGTATTTCCTGAAGTGGCTTCTATCAAAGTGGCCCCTGCTGTAATCTCACCATTTTCTTCAGCAGTGTTTATGATATGAAGGGCGATTCGATCCTTAGCCGAAAGACCTGGATTGTACATTTCTAGCTTAGCCCAGACGTCACATCCGATTTCTTCAGAAATGGATTGCAGCTTAACCAGCGGGGTGTTGCCGATGAGTTCGTCAATAGATTCGTATCTATTTTTGCTCTTAGCAGCAGCTAATTTCTTGGCAATTTTCACAAATTCTAATATTGATGAAGGGGCAAAAATACTCAATTTCTGCTATACGCACTTTCAAGGACTAAGAGTCAAAAGATCGAATGAGAAAAAATTGTTCACTGAATCTACCTCCTCAGAAATTCTCTTTTTGAAAATTCCAGACTGCGTATGTTTGTATTTATAGACTAGTAGTACAGAACTTCTCTTACTGCTTCAGCAGCTTCTTTTAGAAGAGTCGCAGATTTTACCTCCAGTCCTGATTCATCGAGGATTGTTTTAGCTATGTCCGCATTCGTTCCCTGTAGTCTTACTATGATCGGTACGTTGATGTCTCCAATATTTTTGTAGGCATCCACTACTCCCTGAGCTACGCGGTCGCATCTTACTATCCCACCAAAAATATTGATGAGAATAGCCTTCACTCTAGGATCCCGTAATATGATACGAAAAGCCTGTTCCACTCTGGAAGCATCAGCGGTTCCACCTACATCGAGAAAATTAGCTGGTTCTCCTCCGGATAATTTTATGATATCCATAGTAGCCATTGCTAAACCCGCACCGTTGACCATGCAACCTACATTTCCATCGAGTTTTATATATGAAAGACCGAGGGATTTGGCCTCAACTTCTGTGGGCTCTTCTTCATCTGTATCCCTCAATGCAGCCAGATCAGGATGTCTGAATAAAGCATTGTCGTCTAATGTCACTTTCGAATCTACTGCTATGATCTGATCATCAGAAGTTTTTAAACAAGGGTTAATTTCGAAAAGTGAAGCATCACTTCCTACAAAAGCATTATAAACGCTAGAAATGAACTGCTTCATACCTTTGAATGCTGCACCGCTAAGATTCAGATTGAATGCGATTTTATTCAATTGAAAAGGCAACAACCCTAATTCTGGGTCTATGTATTCCTTGTGTACCAAATGTGGAG
>JAHHJQ010000226.1 GCA_018680005.1 Bacteroidia bacterium
CTGATTGGGTACTGTTTGCTCCTCAATCAAATTGAATTGAGATCCGATTCATTGGCTAATGTTGTAAAATATTCCGGAAAGCGGTTTTTGTTTGGAATTATGATCCTGATGTGGTTTTATATCGCTTCTTGTGGGGTAGTCAGCAAAATCATGCATATGATCCATACAGCCCTTCTCCCACCAAAAATCCAGAAACAATAAATGCTGAGTGTAATCATGCCGGTCTACAACGAGGTTGGGACATTGTCGCAAATCATTCAAAAAGTTTTGGATGTTCCAATCGAGAAGGAGTTAATCATCGTGGATGACGGTTCCAGTGATGGTTCACGTGACATTCTAAAGGCTTTAGATGACCAAAGGATCAAGGTGGTCTATCACGAAAAGAATCAAGGTAAAGGGGCTGCTATCAGAACAGGACAAGCCCATGTTACCGGTGATATTGTGATCATACAGGATGCTGATTTAGAAACGGAACCCAATGATTATTTGCATTTGGTCAAACCGATACAGGAAGGCAAGACTGCAGTTGTATTTGGATCGCGAATACTTGGGTTGGATAAAGCATACAATAAGACCTACTATCTTGGTGGAAAGTTTGTAACTGCAATTGCCAATCTTTTGTATGGCCAGGGTATCACTGATGAACCTACTTGTTATAAGGTGATGTCATCAGATCTTTTTAAATCGATCGAAATAGAAAGCAATGGTTTTGAATTCTGCCCGGAAATCACTGCCAAGGTTTCTCGTATGGGGCATCAAATCGTTGAATTGCCAATGAGGTATTATCCCAGATCTACAAACGAAGGAAAGAAATTACGTTGGACAGATGGTTTCAAAGCCATATGGACTTTGTTCAAATATAGATTTGGCAGAATCAGTAAAGGGTAATTCATTCCTGGATTGGACAAAAAAAAGAACCCTTCCGTAATCCAAATGTTCCTAGAAATTCCAGAATCATTTGAACTTCCCTACAGGAAGGATTCTTATGATCTTGTGTTTATTTGTAATAATTTTTCAGTTTATGAAATCTTATAAAAGTTCAAACCCTGAATGTATTACATCGAGATATTACAAAGGTAAAGGCACGTTACCTATAATGTGATTGATATATATCAAGAAATGTAAATACATTGTTGATTTTTCGTGTTTAAACAACCAATTCTAACCATTTAGGTAGATCCCACGCAATTATTTTCCTGATTTTACTTCTTTCCAGGTTTTCATCATATCCGACTTTGAATGTTGGATGAACTGGCATTCGAATGTCCTTATAAGTCCGCCAGAAAATAATTTCTTCACTTTTTGAAAAAAAAATCACCTGTAGTGCAGCGTTTTTCATGTGATACGTTTTATAGGGTTGTAAAAGAAATCTAAGCGCAATGTCAAAAATTTGTAAAACACTCTTATTTGGACTTATTCTGACTATAACGGTAAGTTCTTGTGTCAAAGAAGAGTTTTTTGAGGAACAAACCACAACGATTATTCCTCAGCCGCAAGAGATCATTACCACATCCGTTATCGGAAGGGTATTGGATAAAAATGATCAACCAATAACTGGAGCTTTGGTCCAATTAAAAACCAGTCTCACCATAGAGAACATCACCACCGATGACGATGGGTACTTTTCATTTGAGAACATTGAAAATAAAGGTCCATCGGCATTTCTATCTATTCAGTCTGACGGCAAGTTTGAAGCATTCCGAAGACTTTCTGTCTTGGAGGACCGAAACAACTATACTGAAATCAAAATGCAGGATAAAAGTATCATCGGTACTGTGGAAGCAGCCAATGGTGGGCGTTTATCCAATAGTGATGGCGCTGAAATAGAGCTTCCTGCGAATGGAATAATTGATGGTAGCGGCAATGCATATACAGGATTTGTAAATGTGGCCATGGCCTGGATCGATCCAAGTGCTGCTGACCTGGCATCTCAAGTCGTTGGTGATCTGAGTGCAATCGATGCTGAAGGCAATGTCCGGTCACTTGCCACTTATGGTATGCTGCAGATAGAACTACTGGATGGAGCTGGCAATGAACTCAATATTGCAGATGGTCAACAGGCTACGCTTCAATTTCCAGTACCACAGGAATTAATCAACAATGCTCCTTCAACGATTCCTCTCTGGAGTTATGAAGAAGAAATAGGTACGTGGATAGAAGAAGGATCAGCCACGCTTCAAGGTGGTTTTTATATAGGAAACGTCTCGCACTTTAGCAGCTGGAATGTCGACTTCATGTATGACCCGATATCCATAACAGGTAAGGTTGAGTTTACGATAGAAGGAACAGAAGTGGGAGGAGGTTATCTCTCAGTTTATGTTACAAGTGACCTTATTGGAAAGAAAGGTGGATGGCTCTGTGACGATGGTTCCTTCCTGTTCTACAACTTCCCTAAGGGTGAACAGTTCCAGCTGCAAATTTTTGATCACTGTGGTAATCTCAAATATGAAGAAACATACGGCCCGTATGATTCAGACCAAAATCTTGGAACTATCGTTGTCCAATCCAGCACTAACCTTGTAAAGATAACAGGAAATGCATTGAATTGCGATGGAAGCCCTGTGAGTGATGGTTATGTAACGGTGGAGTTGGAAGATAGATATCAATCCTTTAAGGTAGAAGAAGATGGTACTTTTGAATTTGCCGTCGATGTATGTGAAGAAGACGATGATGTAGAAATGACCATTGTGGATCTTACCACTTTCCTCAAAGCTGAGCTGGAATTCGACAGTTCGATTGATGCACATGAATTTGTCGATGTAGAGTTATGCGATGAACTGACAGACTTCTTTTCCATCTCAATTGATGGTGCTGACCCGATAGTGGTCTCTCCGGGAATTGAATTCAGAATGGTCGAGTCGGATACAGGTAGTGTTGATCTCATATACCTTGAATACGAAAAGCAAGATTCGACCTTTGGATTTATAGCATTTGGATTGAAGTTCCAAATTCCAGATCCGATGATGCTTCCGGCCACTTTAGATGCAATTCATTTCTACTTCCAGACCAATCAGGGTTACTACTTCCAGCAAGAAGTTGGAGATCTTGTAGTCACGATTACAGAATATGATGATGAAGATGATGGTTTTATAGGTGGAACTTTCACAGGAACAATAAAAACAGATAATACAGGAGGTACTTCTACTGCTATACCCGTTAGCGGGGAATTCAGAGTACCGATTGACTGATATAAGAAAAAACCAATAGATTGATTTAAGCTTTGTAGTCGGGGACTCTTCGTAGTCTCCGACCTTTTGCGTAAAGAAAAGAATGTCCTTAGAACAGCTCGTCATACTTGCAGCCGAAGGAAAAGAGCAGGCTCAAAAGCAGCTTTTCCTGAAAACCAGCAGCCAACTTAAGGCCGTGGCATTGAGATATGTCCGAGATGTGTCCACCGCAGATGACGTACTTCAGGAATCTTACATCCGGATCTTTAATCAGTTGACCAATTTTGAATATATCAATGATGAATCCACAATTGGATGGATGAGAAAAATAACTGCCAGAGAAGCTATCCGTATAATAAAGAAGGATCAGAGATGGCTAGACAACAATAAATCAAACTTTACACCGGAAATCCAGAATTCAAATCCCATGATGATGGATGACATGTACCAAATGCTGATGCGGCTCCCTGACAATCAAAGGGTAGTCTTTAACCTGGTAGCGATAGAAGGCTATTCGCACAAGGAGATCGCATCAGAATTGGGCATAGAGAAGAGTAGTTCCAGATCTCTTTTAACAAGAGCCAGGAAGAATTTGCAAAATATTCTAACTAAAAAAATGTCTTATGAAAAAGTCTGAGCATCACGATATCGATGCCGTCTTTAGACAGCATTTTGAGGCCGCCGCAGTTCCTCTAGAAAATGCAGATGCATTATGGGGCCGTATCGCCAACGAGCAAAAGAAAAACAGATACGGTCTCTGGATTTGGTTTTTGGGAACTGCCCTTGCACTGCTGCTCGTCACGTTAGCATATATGCCATATCATAAAGGCATCACCTCCGGACATAAAGCCATTATCGTTGATAGTGCTCAAACCAATTCCTTTTCTCAATTATCAGAATCAAGTGTAAGTTCAAGTATAAATCAAAGTACAAATGAAAAAGCAAGTGTAAGTTCAAGTTCAATTGTAAGTGCAGCTTCAAATACAAATCCGGAAAATAATAAGGCCATTCCAATACCATTAGAATCAGGAGTTGAATCAGAATCAGACTCAGACTCAGACTCAGA
>JAHHJQ010000242.1 GCA_018680005.1 Bacteroidia bacterium
GAGTAAAATTTTTCCCTTTTTGACAAGTCAATCAACAGCTGTCCTCCGAACGGCATGCAACTTTTTTATTCAAAATGGAACGGCATATGACGCCTCATATTATTGGAATGTAGCCAAATCAGATTCAATCAATGCTCTTACCAAAAGCCTTTTATATATCGCTGTCAATAAGTATATGCCGGCAACAAGCTCTATAAGCAAGGGGCGTATCAATCAGGAAATTATAAGAGCCTTCGATTCAGAGACGGATCCTTTTCTTAAATCCAATTATTTAAAGGCCCTGGGAGAATTCGGTTGGAATTATCAAATATTGGGTCAAAAAACATTTGAATCCACGGATCCGGTAGTGCGTCTCACAGGATTGCGAACATTAACCTCCATATACAACGGGGCCGATGATAACCGAGCTTTTAATGTAGGTCGTCGAACGGTCAAAAGAAATATTGCCGGTTTGATGTCCAATGCATTAAAAAGCAAAGATATTGGCTTGATCCGCACAGTTAGTGGTTTAATATCTAACACAGATTCTGACTTCACCACTATCTTCAACGATACTCTGGCCATTCAAGAGGCATTGAATAACCTCCAATTTCCAAGAGACAATCGAACCTATAATGCTCTTGCAAACGCTTTAGATAGTTTAGGAGCTTTTAACCCGGTCACCTCTCCTAAGGATCCAGGGTACAGTCACCCTTTGGTGCTAAGCCGCTTGAGTGCTTTGACGGATAGCAGTACAGCGATTATACAAACCAATAAGGGAAATATCATCATTGAATTATTTAGGACGGAGGCCCCGGGATCGGTACAGAATTTTGTTGAATTGGCAACATCGAACTTCTACGATGACAAAATATTTCATAGAGTAGTTCCCAATTTTGTGGTCCAAACAGGTAGCCATCGTGGTGATGGGCTTGGTCTGAGCGACTATACTATACGATCAGAATTTTCTCAATTGTCATATGATGAAGGTGGTTATGTCGGCATGGCCTCTGCAGGAAAGGATACCGAAAGTGCACAATTTTTTATAACGCATACAGCTACACTCCACCTGGATGGCAAGTATACCATTTTTGGAAAAGTGATCGAGGGAATGGACATCGTAAACGCTATTGACATTGGTGATCAGATTATTGATGTCAATATCCTATTCTAAGCTATTTAAAAACAAGAATCTTGACTGATCAATTAAAATCAACTCCACTTAAAGAAACGCATATCGCCCTGGGTGCCAAAATGGTACCGTTTGCAGGATTCGAAATGCCCATTCAGTACACATCGTTGGTAGAGGAGCATCTTGCCGTAAGAAATTCAGTAGGTGTTTTTGATGTCTCACACATGGGCGAGTTTATGATTGAAGGTCCGGAGGCATTGGATTTTATTCAGCACGTAATTTCTAATGACGCATCTAAACTGGTACCTGGACAAGCTCAGTATGCTTGTTTGCCTAATGGAAAAGGAGGAATCGTGGATGATCTGATCATTTACAAAATGGATGATACGGATGAAAAATTTATGATGGTAGTCAACGCTTCAAATATTGAAAAAGACTTTCGATGGCTCCTTTCTAATAATCGGTTTGCAGCAAGGATTACCGATATTTCTGATGAAATTGGTTTGCTCGCTGTACAAGGTCCAAAAGCAAAAGATTTTTTGCAGGGTTTAACGCATACCAATTTAGATGAAGTTGGATTTTATCGATTCACCATAGGCAACATTGGTGATATAGAGGATGTCATCATATCAGGAACGGGATACACAGGTTCTGGAGGATTTGAATTGTATGTCAAATCTGGGCAACTCGTTAAGCTGTGGAACATTCTTTTTGATCGTAAATCTGATATTACTATTGCTCCCGTGGGTCTTGGCGCACGTGATACTTTGCGATTGGAAATGGGCTATTGTCTATATGGTAATGACATTGACGATACGACTTCTCCTTTGGAAGCGGGATTGGGATGGATTACAAAATTGAAAAAAGAAAACTTCATAGATAAAGAATTCTTAGTCGAGCAAAAAGCCAAAGGAATTGGCAAAAAGCTGGTTGGATTCAAGGTCAATGACAGACGAGTTCCTCGAAAAGATTATGTAATCGAGGACTTAAATGGATTGCCAATAGGAAAAGTAACCTCTGGTACACAATCGCCTTCTTTGGGTATTCCGATTGGCATGGGATATGTACAAATAGCGTATAGCAAGCCGGAAATCGAAATCCGGATCAATACGGGAAGAAAGTCGATTAACGCTATCATTTCATCGACTCCTTTCATTAAGAATAGTTAAAACGAAAACATTCTCGAAGCTTAACCACTTTAAAAGTAGTATGGAACATCCTGTTTCTGAAACATTGACGTACGCTGAGGGACGAGAAAAATTTATTGATGCTTGGGGAAATTTAGGTTCTTCGTGGGGCATCCCTAAAACGATGGCTCAAATACATGCGTTGTTACTCGTTTCTACTGATCCACTCAATTGCGATAATGTTATGGAAATCCTGGAGATTTCGCGTGGTAATGCCAATACCAATATTCGTGCTCTATGTGAATGGGAGCTCATCCATAAAAGATGCATGGAAGGTTGTCGCAAAGAATACTTTGTCGCTGAGAAAGACATGTGGAGCATTGTAAAACAGATTATCATTAATCGGAAGAAAAAAGAGTTGGAACCTCTAATTGATGTACTCAACGAAGTTTCATGCGTTCAAGATATGTGCAACAAATCTCATGAATTCTGTAAACTGGTAGATGATTTGAAACGGTTTTCGACTAAAGCGGATGACACGCTCAACCGACTCGTCAATACAGAATCCAAATGGGTGATGGGAACCTTTATTAATCTTATGAAATAACAGGATCCCATCCATTATTTCCTCCAAATCACACCCGATAAACAAATTATTTGAATTGGTATCTTAATGCGCAGAATCCTTTCTGTCGAAAATCCTATCTTGTTTCTTTCTGACATTTGATGCAATGAAAATTACACCAATTTCTTTTCGAATACCTAATCTAAATGAAGTAAGTGATATCAATGAGCTAGTCGAACTAGCTAAGGAAAATTTTGCTAGACTAAGAACCAAAAATCAATTTAGGAAACTCGGCAAAGGATATCTTGTGTATCAGGTAATTGCTCAAAATCATTCATTCCAGGGAGTAGTCTGTGGGGTTCTTATCGAGGAATTCGCAAATCGAACCATAGTCCATCACGAAAAAACTATTCCTTACAAAGAATTGCAGCAAGCCGAGTTTGCTGAAAAACAATGGGGGTTTTGCAAACCACTATTAATGACACATCGACCAATTCCAAGTGTAGGCAAAATTATAGATCGATATCTTGATAGAGAACCATTGATTAGTGCCCATATCGAAAGATATAATACGACGCACAGGGTTTGGCAAATCGAAAACCCAGAAGAGGAAGAAGCAATCACAAAAGCATATAGTCAAATAGACCATACATTTATTCTAGATGGACATCACAGGGCAGCAGCAATTGATATATTGGACGAAAGAGGGCTTGGTATCCATCATGGCATGTGTGCATTTTTTGATATCGATAACCTGGAAATATTGCCTTTTCATAGAATCCTGCAAATCGATCCAGGTCTTACCATTGATAAGCTAATCGGAGGGCTAGAACAGTTAGGGCAGGTAACAAAAAATCCAGACACCTTCTTCCCAAATAAGGAGCATTGTATTCATTTTTACCTGCACGGTGAGCTAATTGCATTCTTCTGGTCTTCAGAAATATTAGAAAATTCGGAAGCTGTGATGCGGCTGGACGTCAATCTGGTCAATGAATATATCTTTCATCAACTGTTGAATATCAACAGCGTTCGAAAGAGTCAAAAGATCCAATATATCGAGGGAAATGCAACACCAGATAAAATCAAGTCTGAATTATCTGTTGGACCTGAAAAGATGGCCATCCTCCTGCATTCTATTGATATAGAAGATCTTATTGACATCACTAGCAACAATAGATTACTCCCACCAAAATCAACCTGGTTTTTACCAAGATTGGCCAATGGTATAGTGACAATGACTTTTGGCGATTAAGAACTACAAGAAAGCATACTGGATCCTACTTTGTGTCTTGCCCAATCCGGTCTTCTCGTGAACCACTTTTCATTTTCAGGCTGTTCCTCATAAGGATTGAGAAGTAGTTGATAGATTTCGCTCAGTAAATCATAATTGCCTTCCTCTGCTTTCTCAATAGCTAATTGAGCCATATAATTTCTGAGGACGTATTTCGGATTGATCATATTCATATTACTCCTGCGCTCTTCGTCCGAAACTTTCTCCATTTTCAAGCGGTCAAGGTACTTCTTGATCCACGAATACCAGGATTCAAGTACATCCCCCTGAAGTTCTTGAGGAGCATAGAAAGCTTCTTTGATATGGTCCAAAACCTTATCATCGGAATATATAGTGGCCGTAGAGTAATCTGTCAATCTGCGAAAGAAAATCGTCATATCAGTCTCTGTTAGCTGCAATGTGTCAACTAACTCTTGTATCAATTTTATGTCCGAAGCATCCTGAAATTCGATTCCCAGTTTTGCGCTCATCATATCATAGTATCGACCAGAATATGAAGTCTTATATCCTTCGAGAATTTCAACAAATGGTTCTTGTTCCTCCACAAGCGGATACAATGCATTAGCCAATTGTGCTAAGTTCCACAATGCCACTTGAGGTTGATGTCCAAAACGATATCTACGCGTTTGACGATCTGTGGTATTGGGCGTCCAATTCGGATCATAATCTTCAAGCCAGCCATATGGACCATAATCAATGGTCAACCCAAGTATGGACATGTTATCCGTATTCATCACACCATGAACAAATCCAACCCTTTGCCAATGTATGATCATTGCTAGTGTACGCTCTACAACAGCCTTGAAGAAAGCGATATAGGCATCCTTTGATGGAGTCCCTAATTCCGGATAAAAATATTGGATCGTATAATCGGCAAGTTTTCTCAGATTCTCGTGGTCTCTTTGTGCCGCAAACATTTGAAAATTCCCAAATCGAACAAATGATGGCGATACGCGACAGACAATAGCACCTTTTTCATATGCAGAGTTCCCATCATACATGATGTCCCGGAGAACCTCGTCACCGGTTAAAACCAGGGACAGAGCTCTGGTAGTTGGAACTCCCAAATGATGCATGGCCTCGCTACATAAATATTCTCTGATTGATGATCTCAAAACAGCCAGACCGTCCGCACTTCTTGAATATGGAGTCAATCCAGCTCCTTTGATCTGAAGTGCCCACCTCTGATCATTTTGCACCACTTCGGCCAAATTAATTGCTCTGCCATCACCTAATTGCCCTGCCCATTGACCAAACTGATGTCCCCCATAGCACATTGCATAAGGTTTTGTTCCTGTATGAACTGAAGATCCTGAAAACATCTCCAGGAATGCATCAGATTGAAGATCTTCCTCTGACAAACCAAGTAATTGGCCAACTTCCTTAGATACCGCTATTAGACTAGGATTACTGGGTGGCGTTGGATTGACAAAAGAATATGCCGCTTTTCGTACTTGTCGGATGTGATTCTCAAGCTTCTCATCAGCAGGAAGTGATAAGCTAAAAGTATCATTGATATTCTTGAAAAGATTAATGGCCATAGGTTATGCTTTCATTGTCCAAACACAGGAGATGATTTCATGTTCAATGTTAAAAATCATCCACACTTGGTGCCTTCCACTTCTGTACTCCAACTGGGCTACTCTTTGCTTCCTTGATCGCTTTTCCTGTCTTTCTTTTATCTGCAACCATCGCTCCTGTCATAATCAGACTTGTGAACATTATTATGAACAATAAAATCCCTTCGTTGAAGCCACTGAATTTATATTCGACCGGAATAGCGTAGTACAGAAGAATTGTAATCAATCCACGTGGTGCTATATAGAGCTGGGGATTTATATCACGTCCTATAAACGCTCCCAGAAGTACCAATCTAATTAAATAGATGGAAGCAATAATTAAAAGACTAACGATTACAACATCTAAATTCCAGATCGATTCTACTGCTATTGTCAATCCAAAAACGACGAAAAAGAATGTTCTGACGACAAAAGCAGATTCAATTGTAATCACATGTAATCCATCAAATATTTCCTTTGTTTTTTTCATGTCTAGCCAATGCGCCAACCATCCTCTGAAAAACAACTTGATATTAGAAATGACAAGTCCAAATACCAGAATCATGATCAAAGAAGATAAATGCATCAGTTTTCCTAAAGAATACAAAAGCATCAGTACAGCAATTAGCAAAAATAATTTGGTATGACTCCTGATATTTTGGAAAACAAATACAATAATATAACTGGCTATAAATGAAATAACTATAGTTAGTAGAACTGTTCCTGAATAGTTCAATAATCCTGAACTTAAAGATTGAGTTTCAGATTGTGCTGTCAAAAAGTAAAACATAATGATTCCCAAGATGTCCGAAAAAGTACTTTCGTAAACATGAAATTCTTTCTTACTTTCCCGAAATCCAGAGACACTGGGAATGATAATCGCACTTGACAGAATAGAAAATGGTGTTGCATACAACCAAGCTGAAATCGTGCTCATTTCCGGATAGTAATACATCAGAACCCTAGCAGCAACCCATGCCGAAGCCAATAAACCCACTAAGGCAATTACAAGCGCTTTGGTTATTGGAATAATCTTTTTCTTGTCCAACTTTAGTTCAAGAGCTGCTTCCAGTACTATCATAATCAGTCCAATGATACCTAATAATTCAAGAATTGGAAACAGTCCGGATGTGTCAACTCCCAATGCATTCAAAGGAATTTGGCACAGCATGCCCAAAAGTATCAGCATTATTACCGAAGGAACATTGGTCTTTCTACTTATCTCGCTAAAAAAGAAAGACAGTATTAGGATAATCGATGATTCAATAATTAAATTATATGATGACAATATATCTATTTCCATAATCTTTAAATTGAAGAAAATTCGCTAAAGTGTATCTACACCATTACTCTTCAAAAATAACTTTAGGTCATCCAAATGAGATTCATCACGCAAATGAACATTAAACTGGATCTGTCCTGGAGAAACTGAAGAATTAACTTGTGTATCATACAATATATTACTGTAAGGACTTTGGAGAATCATTTCTTTGATATCATGAATACTCATATCTCCAAAATTATTCGCATCTACCTGAAATTCGAAATATCCTCCATACGTATCCAGAGTATTTAACTTAAAACCATCCTGGTACAACTTGGAATACCTTAGAAAGTCTACTCCGTCCTTTGTTTGGATATGTATTCCAAATCTGGATCGATCCATGATTAATCCAATTTTGTCGCCATATTCAATACGAGATCTCAACGGTAATTCATTGCTATATAGCATTGATTTTCCTGTGAAATAATCTTTGATCTGACCATAACCAAACAGAAATACAACCGCCAAAATTAGAAGATGCATTATTGGATTAATGGATAGAAAATATGTTGCGATCATTAAGACTATGACTGGTTCCAGGTAATCCGGTAGTCTTCTGAGAAACTTCACTGATCTTCTGGCTAGACCGGTATTTATACCTGAATTGTCAAAAATGAAATGCAATACTTTTATACCGAGAATGAGACCAACAGAAAGGGCAATGATTAATCCAAACTGAAACCAATTTCCTGAACCTTCGATTATACCTTCCATATTGACACCTAATTTTTTAAGCTATGAACTTAGTGTCCATTAATAACCTACTAATTTCCGTTACGACCCTGGGATTAATTGAAAGCTTGGAGTTGAATTTTCTCCTAATCACACCAAGACCTACAAGTTGATTCACGATAATCTTATATTTTAAATCATATGCGGGTCCAAACATTTTTTGAAGATCCTCTTCACTTAACTCACGATAAAGCAGCAATGTGGTCAACAAAATACCGTTATCAGCCTCTATGATATTTGGGAAACCATACCTTGTGACTTGATGTATAAGTACGAAATCGTCGTCCTTATAACTGGTCATTGTTAACCACAGTTGAAGTGCCTGGCCAATATTGCCATCCGATTCTTTATAGACCTGACTAGTCATTTTATCAAATAATGCTTTGTTCACTTCCATACCATCTCTTCTGACAAGATTTTTTTGTGAAGCACCATGACGAAGTATGATGGCATCTCTTATCTGCGATTTGGTAAAATCCGATAAACCAATACATGCCTGAAAGGATTGATCAATTCCTGAATAATAAACCAATTTGTTAAAAATCCAGGTCGACATGGAGACCATAAAAAATACTTTGCTGCTGTATTCATCAATAATCTGCAATAGTTTTTTTACGACTGAATATATCCGTTGATCAGGACTAGTCCACATTTCAAGATCATCTATCCAAATCACCGGACGCGCATATTGAACCCTGTCAATAAAGAGACGAATAGCTGTATCCAGATCATTTCCCAATTCTATTGTACTATTGGATATTGTGAGTTTGGAATTAGGCTTAATACTATAATTCTTGCCCCGAAAATATTTTTGATTTACCCATTCTCCCATAGAAGATTTGCCAGAAAATCTATCTCCGTGGATAAGAATAGTTCCAAGATAACCCCTTGACCAGGATTGAACGACCTGATGTATTCTTTTTTCTTCCAATTCACGCTGAATCCAAAATGCCTCGATCATTGAAACCTTGGTACTAAAGAAATTATTATAATTTACATTTAATCTATCAATACTAATCTGATCAACATACCTTACAACTTTTTCAGTTTTGCTTAACTGGCTTTCTTCGGCTACCGTAGTACGGATGGCATTATATTTATTTTTTAACCATTGCCATCCATTAATGATTCTTTCAAGAATCAGGTTCTGTTCTTTGCTAAATTTTTCGATGGCAGATTGAAATCCTAACGAAAGAAAATCCCCATCTCTATTGAACAATTGCCGAAGCGACAGATTGGACTCAGTCTTGGTTTGTATTTCATATTCAATTCGATCCAATTCAGTCTGTACTTCATCTGATGATTTCCGAAATATTTCCAAAGGTTGGAATTGTTGATCCAAGTCAAATTCCACTTTTCTTCTGGTTTGATGATCCAGGCTATTTGAGATATTGATCAATCCCAGGCGTAAACCATAAAGCAAGCCATCCAACAGGATTATTGCTTCTTCAAAGAGTGGAAGAATTTCTATATCATACCATTGCTCCAGTGAATACTGTGGTGTCAGATCTTTTTCTATCAGCATACCTCCTTCGGTTGCTACAACAGGACTGACTTTGGGTTGAGCAGTTTGAATGATCGCTTCAATTGGATGATGGATCATTCCTTCAAATTTAGAAATTTCTAAATCGTTTTTTATCACATTAATTTGCTCGATAATCTGCTCAGCATCATGACCCTCGGTGAGTTTCTGAACACTAAGTGCAGAGTCAATCAAATGATGATGAGCATCCTTTAATGCGACAAGTCCTGCGAGTATGCGTAATTTCGAATCAGCTAACGTTTTACCCAGTTTGGTGACAATCTCATGAGATTTATCAACCAGGACAAAATGCTCAGAAAGACCGACAATTTGGATTCTGTATTCAGGCCAGGGATGATCTTGCTTTAAAAGAAGTCTTACTTCCTGAGCCGAAGATTGGATGCTCCTGGAATTTTCAAGATCATCGATTGCCTCACCAATGATCCGCTTTGTCTCATTAATCAGATTGGCAACAACCGTTGATTCCAGTTCGCCTTCGATTTCTAATGCTTTCGTCTTATATAGTTCAAAGTATATGTCTCTTAATAGTATGACGAATTGTTTGTTTAAAGAGCCAACTCTATGAGATTGAATAAATATTTGGGCATGTTCATCCTCCGGTTTCACTTTGTCTAATTCCTTTATCTGCTCGTAAAGCGTATCACCATATTTGATAGATCGCTCAATAGATTGCTCCGCAAAGGCCCTGACCTTCAGGCGCAGTTCGTCAAGACCAGCTGCCTTCTGAAGATCAACATTACCAATTTCAATTTCTTTTATTGCTTCTTTGATAGCGATATCATCCATCTGTAAAAACTAAACTACCGATATTCTGCTAAGGATTCAAAGTGTAAATCTAAAACATTCGAATTTCAGAAATGCTTTTCTTTGATACATGAAAAAATTTACTGCTGATCTGATATATACCATGAACGGAGATCCCTTAAAGGATCATGTCGTCATTACTGACAATACCGGTTTGATTCTATCGATAGAACGTTTATCGGATCATGATGTTTCTTCCGTTCGACACCTCGGGGACGCTTTGATCCCTGGATTTATTAATGCACACTGTCATCTGGAGTTGTCACATATGAAGGGTATCGTTCCATCTGGAACAGGATTGATTCCATTCATAACTGACGTCGTGACAAGGCGGGATAAAATTGAAAAAAACATACATCAGGCTATTCTGGATGCAGAACAAGAAATGATCAGGGGTGGAATTGTAGCTGTCGGCGATATCTCCAACACTACAGATACTTTTGAGCTAAAAACGAAGGGTAATCTGCGCTATTACACATTTGTTGAACACTTTGATTTTCTTCAGCATGACAACGCTCAGGCTGTCTTGGATCAATATGATAAGATATTTCAAGCGCTATCTCCTCCAACAGGTAATCGCAAAGCGAAGGTGCCACATGCACCCTACACTGTTTCAAGTGAATTGTTTAAGTTGCTCTATCCTGAGGATGATGCCAATCTCACAATAAGCATCCACAATCAAGAAATGATCCCGGAAAACCAACTTTTCGAATCCAAAACCGGTGAATTAACTTACTTCTATCGCAATTTTGGTATACCACTGGATAATTTCCAATCAACTGGAAAGACCTCCATACATTGGGCATTGCCACGAATGAATCCAAAAATGAGAACCATATTGGTACACAACACTATTTGTTCGGCAGAGGATATTGCTTATGCCCATTCCTGGTCTGACCAGGTTTATTGGGCAACTTGTCCAAACGCTAATCTATATATTGAAAATCGACTGCCGAACTATAAACTCTTTATTGAAGCTAGTGCCAAAATGACTATTGGGACCGATAGTCTTACATCCAATTGGCAATTGTCCATCCTTGAGGAAATGAAAACCATATTGAAGTACGCTTCATATCTTTCATTCGAAAACGTTTTGAAATGGTCGACCATAAACGGAGCCAGAGCATTGGGGTTTGAGAATGAATTGGGAAGCATCGAAGTAGATAAAAGACCCGGTCTGGTCAGTTTAGACTTTAAAAGAAGGCAACATTTTTCAGAAATAACCACAGCTACTCCAGTCTATTGAAGCCACAGAATGATTGGCATAATCATCGGATTCAAAAATTGAGGAATGGATATCTGGATTTGAAATCAACCCATTTTTTTTCTGTTTCGTCTTTAAATCTTTTGGCAGCGTCACTATCAGGATGCATAGAACGATGTCCTCTTGCCTTTTGTAATTGGTCAACTTCATTCATTAATGACTGCGTAGCACTTTCAATATGAGTGTTTTTGAACAAATCCCAGATATAGTCTAAAGCTATTTTGTTAGGATGAATTAGATCAGATGTATAGAAACGATAATCTCGCAAGTCATCCATCATGATTTCATAAGAAGGAAAATAATGAACCCGTGGATATTGAGCAAATAGTGCTTCTATACTTAAAAGCAATGCAGCTTTAGATCTTTGATTGGCCACTATACCATCTTTGACATGTCTAATCGGACTGACTGTAAAGATCACTTGTCGCTTTGGATTTGCCGAAAACAGTCTGTCCAATACATCCTGCCAAATTCCAACAATGCTATTTTGCTGAAGACGAATTTTTTCAAATTCGGTATTAGGTATCTTATGACAATTGGCCACGATCTGCCCAGTAGCAAGATATCTATAGGCAAAGGCTGTCCCGAATGTGACCAATATTACGTCTGCGTTCTCCAGATTTTGAGCAGAAACCCTGACTGTATCGTTCATTCTTTGGATGAGTTCTTCTGGATTAGTTCCAGATTTGGAATGGTGGTGATCCCAACTGTGCCATAATCCACCATGTTCGATAAGATCAGAAATTTGATAAATATTTCGATCTAGCAATTTCAATATGCTGTCCGCAAGAGAGATTGGATTATAAAGTATACCATTGGGATTGGAATAAACTTTAAAGAGAAAATACTTTAATCGATCTGCCATATGTTCTGCAAAACAGGAACCAATGGAAAAAATACTCTGATGATAGGTTAATGGCTCTTCAAAATCAGCAATCTGAAATGTAGTCCTAAATTGATCCAATACGATTATCTTTGGTTCTCACACTAAAGTACAGATTCTGTCCTCAGACAAGTTCATTGAGGTACTTGTTCTACTCAGATCAGTTCAGAAAAATGAAGTTATTTGACTTTTTATTCAGTGCAGACAATAGCGATCCCGACGATCCGGATATAAAATTCGGGAGATATAGTGACGCCTATAAAGAGTCTGATCAATACGATCTTTGGGACGAATCACTGAATGCATTCGATCAAAAGAAATATCGAAAGTCTTATCGGCTTTTTCTGCAATATCTAAATGACCCAGACATTGACAA